>NZ_JBEYWQ010000010.1:0-168510 GCF_040644495.1 Microbispora sp. NPDC046973
CCTGGCCCCCCGGTCGGGGGGGGGGGTGGGCGCGGGCGGGCCCCCCCCGGGCGCCGCCTGTTGGTCCCCCGGCGGGTCCTGCGCCCGGCAGGAGGTTCGCGGGCCGGTTCTGCGCCCGGCAGGAGGTTCGCGGGCCGGTCCTGCGGCGGCGGGCTTTTGGCCGGCCGGCGATCGCCCAGGACGCCGCCGTCCGTCAGACTCGGCTTGGTGGCGAGACGCGGAGGGCTCCCGGACCGGCGCCACCCTGCCCCGTCCCTCGGATTCGCCCCGACCGCCGGTGCGTACAGTGAGGGTGTGCTGATCCATCCCTGGGACGCCGCCACGGACGAGGAGGCGCTGGCCTTCGTCCGCGCGAACGAGTTCGGGCATCTCATCGCGTCCGGACGCGACCGCGACGTGCCGGTGGTCGTGCCGACGCAGTTCCTCCTCGCCGACGAGTCCACGATCCTGCTGCACCTCGCCCGGCCAAACCCCGTCTGGCCGGCGATCGAGGAGAACCCCGCCGTGGTCATGGCCGTGACCGGCGACTGGGCGTACGTCGAGGGGGCGTGGAAGGCGCTGCCCGGCACCGATGAGGATCCCCGGCTCGGCGTCCCCACGACGTACTACGCGGCCGTCCAGCTGGTATGTCACGCGGAGATCGTGGACGAGCCCGACGGGAAGCTCGGCATCCTGCGTGCCCAGCTCGCCCGCCTGGACCACGATCTCGCCGACCCCGCCGAGCATCACCGGCGACTGCCGGGCATCCGCGGTCTCCGGCTGGCCGTCCAGAAGGTCGACGGCAAGTTCAAGTACGGCGGGAACGTGGACGAGGCCCACCGCCGATACGTCGCGGAACGCCTCGCGGAGCGGGGCGGCCCCGGCGACCGCGCCGCCCGCGACCACCTCCTGCGCCGGCTCGGCTGACCCCCACCGGTCAGGCATCGACCGTCGCGCGGTCGCCGAAGCCGGGCACAGGCCACTGCGGCTCGGTGCCGGGCGGTCCCCGGGATCGGGCTTTGTCGTACCCGGGGTGTAGAAGTGTGGCGTGGCTGCTGAGACGACGTGGGCGCAGGTGCTGGCCTGGAGGCTGAGACGGCAGTTCGTCGAGCCCGCGCGCGGCGGCGACGCGGTGGCGATCGCGCGGCGGCTGTGCGGGGTGCAGGCGCAGGTCGCCTCGTCGGCGGCGCTGGCCGTGGCCGTGCGGCACGAGAATCCGCGTCCGGGAGAGATCGAGGACGCCCTGTGGCGTGACCGCACGCTGGTCAAGACCTGGACGATGCGCAGCACGCTCCATCTCCTCCCGGCCGACGAGTTCCCCGCCTACCGGGCGGCCCTCGGGGCGCTCCGGTTCTGGGAGAAGGCCTCCTGGCAGCGCGGCCACGGGGTGTCCGCGCGGGAGATCGAGGCCGTCGTGGACGCCGTCCCGCGCGCGTTGTCCGGCCGGGTGCTGACCCGCGAGGAGCTGGTCGAGGCGGTCATCGAGGTGACCGGGGACGCCCACCTGAGACAGGCCCTCACATCCGGCTGGGGCGCGCTGCTCAAGCCGCTGAGCTTCCTGGGCGAGCTGTGCTACGGCCCGCCGCGTGACCGCAGGGTCACCTTCACCACGCCAGCCGACTGGCTGCCCGGCGGCCGAGGGGAGGCGCTGTCGCCGGAGGAAGGGGGAGTGCGCGTGCTCCGCGCGTTCCTCGGCGCCCACGGCCCGGCCACCCCCCGGATGTTCGACGCCTGGCTGTTTCGCGGCGTCACGCCGAAGGCCGTCCTGCGCGGCTGGTTCGGCGAGCTGGAGGGCGAGCTCGCGCAGGTCGAGGTGGAGGGCATGCCCGCCGTGCTGCCTGCCGAGCTTCTCGACGACCTGCTCGCCTGCCCGCCGTCGGAGGACGTGCATCTGCTGCCCGGCTTCGACCAGTTCATCCTGAGCGCGCCGCGCGACCTGGAGCCGCTCCTGCCCAAGGCCGTACGGCCGAAGGTGAGCCGGGCAGCCGGGTGGATCTCGCCCGTGGTCGTCCATCAGGGCCGGGTGAAGGGCGTCTGGGAGGCCAAGGAGGGGCGTCCGGTCGTCGAGCTCTTCGAACCGGTGCCGGAGCGCCTCCTGGCCGCCGAGGCCGATCGCATCGCCGTGCTCCTCGACCGGCTTTAGCTCAGGACGGTGCCGGTCAGGTCACCTCCTTGCGGAGCACGCGGACCAGGCCGGCGGCCATGGGAAGGACGATCCAGAAGGCGGCCGCCACCGTGAGCCGGGCTCCCTCGCTCCAGGTCATGTGGCCGCTCATCAGGGGGGTGACGGTGGTGTTGAGGTCGAGCCACTCCGCGAGGGTCGCGCCGACGGAGCCGAGTCTGCCGACGACGGCCCACAGGACCGGAGTCGAGAGGTTGACCACGATCGCGGCGGGCGCGTTGAGGAACAGCGCGCCGAGGGCGAGGCCCGCTGCGGCCACCAGGACGTTCGTCCCGGTCCAGCCGAGCAGCCAGACAGGCCGGAGCTCCCAGACGGCGGGCGTGTTCCGGACCTCGGACACGACGGCCGTGGCCGGCACCGCGACCAGCATGGCGAACAGTGAGAGCGCCACCGCCGCGAGCAGTGGCGGCAGGCATTTGGCGGAGAGGACGCGATGTCGGCGCGGTTCGAGCACGAAGGTGGCCAGCGCCGTGCGATGTGCCCACTCGCCGGTCACCGTGAGGATGCCGAGCACCGGGAGCAGGGTGCCGAGGGCGATCCCCGCCGTGCCCGCCAGGGTCTGCAGCTTCGGCCCGACGACGGCGCCGCGCGCGACGACGGACGCGACCACCAGCCCCACCATGATCAGCGAGATGACCGTGCCGCTGCGGGTGTCGACGAGTTTGCGGGCTTCGACGACGAGCAGCCTGCGGAACGGGATCGGAGTGTCTGCGGTCATGGCGTCGTCCTTCGTGATGGGGGCCGTAACGGGGCTCGATGCGGCCCTCGCGATGTCGTCCAGGTGGCGCCCGGCGCGGGTCATACGGCACCCCGGCCCGCGTCGATGCCCCGGGACGTGCCGGCGCCCGGGCTCCGGTCCGTGCCCGCGGTCAGTTCGAGGAAGGTTTCCTCGAGGCCGCGGCCCCGGCTCAGCTCGTCGACCGTGCCCTGGGCGAGCACGCGTCCACGGCCGATCATCACGATGCGGTCCGCCGCCTGTTCCACCTCGTGCAGCAGGTGTGAGCTGAGCAGCACGGCGCATCCGGCGCCGGCGAGGTCGCGCAGCAGGCGGCGCATCCAGTGGATGCCCTGAGGGTCGAGACCGTTGGCGGGCTCGTCCAGGACGAGCACCTCGGGATCACCGAGCAGGGCGTGCGCGATGCCGAGCCGCTGCCGCATCCCGAGTGAGTAGCCGCCGATCCTCCGTCGGCTCTCCCCTTCGGTCAGCCCCACCAGGTCGAGCACCTCGCCGACCCGGGTCCGCGGCAGTCCGAGGGTCATCGCGCCGAGCGTGAGGACCTCCCTGCCGGTGCGGCCCGGGTGCCGGGCCCCGGCGTCGATCAGGGTGCCGACCCGCAGGGCCGGGCAGGCCATCTCGGCGTACGGCCGGCCGAGGACGGTCGCCGAACCTGAGGAGGGACGGCAGAGCCCCACCAGGATGCGCAGAGCCGTCGACTTCCCGGCGCCGTTGGGCCCGAGGAAGCCGGTGACGCTTCCGGCGCCGACGGTGAAGGTCACGTCGTCGAGCGCCTTCACCTTCCCGTAGGTCTTGCTGACGTGGTTGAACTCGATCACGCCGTCCAGTCCACCGCGAGGGCGGACGCCGCCGCATCGGACCGGGGTCCCGCGCGGCCCGACGCGGGGCCCGGCCTTTCGCCCGCCGGCGATACCTCGGTCGTCCACAGGTCGACCCAGGTCGCTAAATCCTGTCCGACGCGGTCCCTAAGCTGTGGGGCTGTGCACGGCCGACCGGACTACCAGCCACCGCTGGACAGGCAGGGCGTCGCGCTGCGTTACCTGTGCGCCGTGGTGCCGATGCTCTTCCACGGCACGGTGCTGGCCTGGCTCGTCCTGCACGACGGCGACCGGCTCCCGCAGGTGCTGATCGACACGACGCTCGGCCTGATCGGGCTGGTCCTGATGCGGTGGCGGCGCCGGTGGCCGTGGCAGATCGCGCTGGCGACCACCCTGCTGACGACGTTCTCGTCCACGGCGACCGGTCCCGCCCAGGTCGCGTACGTGTCCCTGGTGACGCATCGGCGATGGAGCAGGATCGTCCCCGTCGCGGTCGTGTCCGCGGCGTGCCTGCTGGCCGGCGGGGCCCTGGGCGGAATCGACCAGGCGACTGTGGTCTCCTCGGTGTCGGGGCTGACGATTCTCGGCGGGCTGACCGTGTTCGGCCTCTACCTGCGCGGACGCCGCGACCTTGAGCTGTCCCTGCGGGAGCGGGCGCGGGCCGCCGAGCGCGAGCAGCGGCAGCGGATCGACCAGGCGCGGCTGGCGGAACGGGTCAAGATCGCCCAGGAGATGCACGACGTGCTCGCGCACCGGATCTCCCTGCTGGCGATGCTGGCCGGCGGCCTGGCCTACCGGACCGACCTCGGCCCGGAGCAGACACGCGAGACCGCGCTCGCCATCCAGGAGAACGCGCACCAGTCGCTCAACG
Source organism: Microbispora sp. NPDC046973 (assembly GCF_040644495.1). Lineage (NCBI taxonomy): Bacteria > Bacillati > Actinomycetota > Actinomycetes > Streptosporangiales > Streptosporangiaceae > Microbispora > Microbispora sp. NPDC046973. Next base: position 4,587 of record NZ_JBEYWQ010000010.1, read on the forward strand.
AGTTGCGCTCGGTGCTGCGCACGCTCCGCGACGACGGCGCCGTGGAGGCGCCGCAGCCCGATCTGACCCATCTGGACGCGCTGTTCGGCGAGGTCCGCGCCGCCGGCCAGCGGGTCGAGGTGGACGACAGCATCGACGGCCGGGAGTCGCTGCCCGCGCAGACGGGCCGGCACGCCTACCGGATCGTGCAGGAGGCGCTGACCAACGCGCGCAAGCACGCGCCGGGTGCCGGGGTCACCGCCGAACTCGGCGGACGGCCGGGGGAGGGCCTGCGGATCCGGGTGACGAACCCCGCCCGCCCCGGCGCGGCCCCCGGCCCCGGTGGCAGGCTCGGCCTGGTGGGCCTGGCGGAGCGGACGAGGATGGCCGGCGGGACCCTCAGCCATACGCTCCAGGACGGGCGATTCATTCTTGATGTCCGATTGCCATGGGAGGCTGCGGATCGTGACCCGGCTGGTGATAGTGGATGACGACGCGATGGTGCGGACCGGGCTGCGTCTCATCCTCGGCGGCGAACCCGACTTCGACATCGTCGGCGAGGCCGAAGACGGGCTGCGCGCCATGGACGTGATCCGCGGCCTGCGCCCCGACGTGGTGCTGCTGGACATCCGGATGCCCCACCAGGACGGGCTGACGACCACCGAACTGCTGCGAGCCCAGTCCAGCCCGCCGCGGATCCTCGTGCTCACCACGTTCGACGCCGACGACATGGTGCTGCGGGCCCTGCGGCTCGGCGCCGACGGCTTCCTGCTGAAGGACACCCCGCCGCCGCGGATGATCGAGGCGGTCCGTGCCGTGGCGAAGGGCGAGCCGGTGCTGTCGCCGAGCGTCGCCCGCCAGGTGATCGTCGCGGCGACCGGCGGGTCCGGACCGGCTCTCCCGCGGGCGCGGGAGGAGCTGGGCAGGCTCACCGGGCGCGAGCTGGAGGTCGCGGTCGAGGTGGCGCACGGCAGGTCGAACGCCGAGATCGCCGAGCGTCTCCACATGAGCGTGGCCACCGTGAAGGCGAACGTCACCAGGATCTTCGCCAAGCTCGGCACCGACAACCGCGTCCAGGTGGCGATGAAGGTGCGCGACGCCGGTCTCGTGTGAGCGCACTCCCCGGCCGCGTCCGCGGCCGCCGGTCCGGGTGTGACGGCCCGCGACAGCGCTCCGGTGCCGGGTGGCGGCCGAGTGCGCGGCCCGCCACGGCGACGACAGCCGGGAAACCGGGCGGACGATCAGTCCAGCGAGACGGCGGGGGAGGGCAGGTGCCGGTCGAGTTCGTCCCACAGACCCGGCGGGATCGGGGTGGTGGCGAGGCGCAGCGTCTCCTCGATCCGCTCGGGTTCCGAGATGCCGACGATGGTGGACGCCACCCTGGGGTCGCGCAGCGAGAACTGCAGCGCGGCGGCGGCGAGCGGCACACCGTGCGCGTCGCAGGCCCGCCGCATGGCGCGGACCGCGTCCCGGACGGACTCGCCGGTGTCCCGATAGGCATAGCGGGGCTGGGCGTCGGGTCCCTTGACCAGCATCCCGCCACCGTACGGCGCGCCGTTGACGAAGGCGACGCCGCGATCGCGGGCCTCGTCGAGCAGCGGGCCGGCCTCGCGGTTCACCAGCGTCCAGCGGTTGTGGCTGATCACGGCGTCGAACACGCCGGTGGCGACATACCTGCGCAACAGGCCGACCGGGCCACCCGCGATGCCGATATGGCCGGCGACGCCGGCGTCCCGCAGCGCGACCAGCGCCTCCACCGCCCCGCCCGGGCCCATGGCCTCCTCGAACGTGATGTGGAATTCGGGATCGTGCAGGTACAGCAGCGGCACGTGGCCGACGCCGAGCCGCTCCAGGCTCTCCTCGGCAGAACGGCGTACGCGCTCGCCGGAGAAGTCGCCGGTGTGCGGGTCCGCGTCGACCTTGGTGGCCAGGACGAACCCGGCGGGGACGCCGCCGCGGTGGCGGACCACGGCGCCGATGCGCCGTTCCGCGCTGCCGCCGCCGTAGTTGTTCGAGGTGTCGAGGAAGTTGAACGGCCCGTCGAACACGGCGTCCACTGTGGCCCGCGCGCGCTGCTCGCCGACCTCGTAGCCGTACAGTCCCGGCATGCTCGCCAGGGGACTGGTCCCGACGCAGATCGGCGTCACCGTCAGGCCGGTACGCCCGAACGGCCGGCGCAGCGCCGGGTCCGGGACCGGCAGGTCGCCGGGGGGATCGAGGGGCATCAGGGGCGTCCTTCCGTCACAAGCCGTCGCCCTCGCCGGGCGCCGGCCGGGCCACGGCCGCCGAGGCGAGCCGGTGTCCTTCGGCCAGCCGGGCCAGCACCGCGTCGGTCGCGGCGTCGGGCCGGGTCTGCTCCGGATGGGCGGACCGCCAGGCGTGCAGCCGCCTGGCCCCTTCCGGCCAGGTGACGACCGGCCGGAACGACGGGACGAACCGCCTGATCTTGGTGGTGTCGAACACGGCGGTGTGCTGCAGGTCGCCGACGATGAGGTCGGACCAGAACCAGTCGGGCGCGACGAGCGGCAGGAATTCCGCGGGCAGGTGGAGGAGTCTGGCCGGTGCCGCGGCCGTCCGCCCGACGACCTCGTAGATCTCGTTCCAGGTCAGCGCCTCGTCGGAGGTGATGTGGAAGTCCTCGCCGAGCGCCTGCCAGGTGCCTATCAGACCGACGAGGCCGACGGCGAAGTCGTCCGCGTGCGTCAGGGTCCACAGGCTGGTGCCGTCGCCGGGCACCACGATCTCGTCGCCGCGGGCGACCCGGTCCCATGCCGTCCAGTCGCCGGGCAGCGGCGGATGCGCGTCGTCGTAGGTGTGCGAGGGGCGCACGATCGTGACGGGGAAGTCGCGCTCCTCGTAGGCACGGCGCAGGACGTCCTCTGCCGCGATCTTGTCTCGTGCGTACGCGAGGTAGGGATTGCGCCGGGTGGTCGATTCCGTGAACGGCACCCGCCGCACCGGCTTGTGATAGACGGAGGCGCTGCTGATGTAGACGTACTGGGCGGTGCGGCCGTCCAGCAGGTCCACCGCCGCGGCGGCGTCCTCGGCCGTGTAGCCGAGGAAGTCGACGACGCAGTCGTACGTCCTGCCGGCCAGCGTCCGGCGCAGCGCGTCGCGGTCCCGCACGTCGGCGGTGAGCGACGTGACCCCCTCGGGCAGGGGACGGCGCCAGGCGGTGTGACCCCGGTTGAGCACGTGGACGTCAAGGCCCCGGCGCACCGACTCGGCCACGCAGGCCGAGCTGATCGTTCCGGTGCCGCCGATGTAGAGGACCTTCACGCGGCGACTCCGAATCCGTTGATACTTTCGGCATATCGACGAAAGTGTCGATCGCGGCAGCAACCTAGGGCGTGGCGTCGTTTCACGTCAAGAGCGCCCATCACCGGACACCTCGGGCGCCGGCCCGCCTGCCGTGGCGGCTAGAGCCGTCTCGCCACCATCTGGAAACCGGCCGTGCAGAGATCGGTGGGGTGGCCCTCGTACCGGACCCCGATTATCCCGATGCGTGGGTTCCACGATTTGTACAGATCGACTCGTGCCTCGGTCCACGTGTACTGGTCGTGCATCAGACAGCCTTCCTGGCCGTCCGTGGTCTGGGCGTGGATGTTCAGCTTGACGGTGTCGCCGAATTTCCCGCGGATCTTGACCGTGTTGTTGTTCTTCGAATAAGCCGTCCGGCACCATGCGTTCCCAGGCTCCGCACTCGGGCATGGGGTGAGGCCCGATACGGCCGCCGCCGATGATCGGGCCGGTCGGGTCGCAGCTGCTGCGTTCGATGAAGGAGAACGAGCGCCAGGTGACCTCGAGTTCGAAGTCGGGGCCGGCGGCGGCGGCGGGGGCGGCCGGCGCGATGGCGGCCGCCGCCGCGAGGGCGAGCGTGGACACGCCGAGCCTGCCGAAGATTTTCGCCATTGTTCTGTTCCTATCCTCTCGGGTGGCCGTCGCCTCTCATGTTTCCGGCGGCCCGGCGGGAAAGGCATATCCAGAAAGGGGCGGCTTCTCCGGGGCAGTGGCCATATGGAGGCCGGCGGAATTACCGCGAGCGCGTTTCGTCGTTCATTCGGCGACGAGGTCGCGGATGCGCGCGGCATAGCCGCGGGGGTGGGTCGTGCTGCCGTTGTGCCCGCCGGGAAACTCCCGCGCCTCGACGCCGAGGAGTACGGCGAGCTCCTGCGCGCACCGATAGTCGAAGACGTGCCGGGGCGTGGTGCGGCCGACGGCCGGGATCACGCGGACCGGGCTGTCCCTGAGCGCGGCGACGTCCAGCGTGTCGCGGGCGACCGCGGTGAAGTCGTTGCGGATGAAGAAGTCGAAGCCGGCCCGCCGCCGGTCGTTCAACGGATGCGGGGTCAGTCCGGGCTCGGTGTCCTGGGCGACGGGGTCGATGCCGAGCGTTTCGGCGATCTTGACGAACGCCTCGGCGAGGCCGCGCTCACGGTAGAGGTGCTGCAGTTCCTCCAGCTCCCGCACGTGCCGGACGCGTTCGGCGGCGGGCAGGAGATCGGGAGTGACCGGCTCGTGCGCGATCAGGGTGCCGAGCTGTTCCGGATGCTCGACGGCCAGGTGCAGCCCGATGGCCGCGCCGAAGCTGCATCCGAGCATGTGCGCCGGCCGGTTGGTCACGGCGGCGAGCAGCCGGTGGACGTCGTCGACGTGGTCGGCCATGGTCGCGCCGCCGGCGGGGTCGTCGAGACCGCTGCGGGACAGGCCGCGTCGATCGTAGGTGATGACGGTGTGGTCGGCGGCGAGGTGACGGACCAGGTCGGCGGTGCGGTCCGCGTCGCCCTCCCCGCTCTGCGAGATGAGGAGCACGGGCCCGGTGCCGTGCACCTCGTGGTAGATGGTGGCGCCGTTCGTGCGGAGCATGCCGTTCATGGGGTCGTCCTCTCGATCAGGTGATCGGGACGATAACCCATCAAATCTGATGCATCAAGTCTGATGTATTCTGGAGCGGTGAACGGAGTCGACCTCTTCCTGCTCGGCAGGACTCTCATGAAGATCGGCGAAGAGGCCATGCCGGTCGGGGACATCACCCCGTCGAGAACGACGCAGGCCGCCAGTGTCCGGACGGTGCTGGTGGTCGTCGCCGACCTGCGCGCCCATCCCGAGACCTCGGTCGGGGAGATCGCGGCCCGCACGGGGTTGCCGCAGAGCGCGGTGTCAGGAGCCGTCGCCCGGCTGAAGGAGGCCGGGGCGGTCGTGACGGCCCCCGATCCGGCCGACCGCCGCCGGGTCGTGATCAGGCAGGCGCCCGGGCATTCCGCACGCGTCGCGGCCGTGCGGGCGGCCGATGTCGCGGGGCCCCTCGCGGCGGCTCTGGGCACCGACGACCCGGCGCAGGTCGCCGAGGTCGTCGCGGCGCTCGAGTTCCTCGCGCGCCGCCTCTCGCCGGGAGCGTCTCCCCGCCGTCCGTGACGACGGGGAGAGCGGACCGTAGGCGGGACGTCAGGGGACGGGCAGGTCCCTGCGGCGGAAGGCGGCGAGGCCGGCGGCGGTCAGCGCCGCGGCGACCGCCGACAGCGACACCAGCGGCGCGACGCCGAAGCGGTCCGCGGGCAGGCGGGGGACATGCGTGAACGGGGAGACGTCCAGCACCCACTGGTCCAGCCCGATCGCGGCCCCCACGAGCCCGATCAGCAGGCAGAACACCGGTGCGCCCCAGCCGAGTGCGGTGAGCCGGGGGAGCAGGCCGTACAGCGCGACCGTGACCCCGGCGAGCACCCAGACGGCGGGAAGCTGGACCATCGCGGCGGCCAGCAGCCGGGACGTCTGCCGGGCGGGCTCACCGGTGTTCAGCCCGTGGGCCAGCCCCATCGCGAGCCCGGCGGCGGCGAGGATGACGGCCGGGCCGAGCAGGGAGAAGGCGAGATGGCCGCCCAGCCAGCGCAGCCGCCCGACCGCGGTGCCCAGCACCGCCTCGGCCCGCCCGCCGGTCTCCTCGGCCCGCGCCCTGAGGGTGGCCTGCACGGCGTACGCGGAGGCGATCAGGCCGAACAGGTTCACGGTGGCGGCGAGGTAGTCGTCGACGAGCCCGGCCGCGCCGCCGAGGCGGGCGAACACGTCGGCCATCTGCGGCGCGTCCCGCGCGAGGTCGGCGACGCTCGCCGCGAGGTAGCCGAGCACGACGCCCAGTACGGCGAACCCGGCGGCCCAGCCGGCCAGCAGTCCCCGGTGCAGCCGCCAGGCCAGCGCCAGGGGCGAGCGCAGGGCGGGGCCCGCCGCCGGGCGGCCGAGCCGGGGCGGCAGCAGGCCGGCGCCGAGGTCGCGGCGCGCCGAGAGCGCGGCGGCCCCCAGGGCCAGCGCGACGGCCACCCCGGCGGTGAGGGCGACCGGCCACCAGGCGTCCGCACCGTACGGGCGGATCCACGTCACCCACTCCAGTGGGGACAGTCGACCGGCCCACGACGGCGTGCCGTCGTCCAGGGCGCCGACGTCGCCGACGATCCGCAGGACGTAGGCGGCGGCGAGGACGCCGATCGCGATCCCGCGCGCGCCGCCCGCGCCGGCGGTCAGCTGCGCGGCCACCGCCGCGACCGCGGCGAACACCCAGCCGGTGACGGCGAGCTCGGCGCCGAAGGCCCACGAGCCGGCGGCCGGAAGGCCCTGCCCGATCATCCCGAGGGCGAGGACGGCGCAGAGGACCAGGCCGGCGACGAAGACCGACACCAACGCCGCCGCCAGGGGCGCGTGGCGGCCGACGACGGCCGAGCCGAGCAGCTCGCGGCGGCCGCTGTCCTCCTCGGCCCGGGTGTGCCGGATGACGGTGAGGATGCAGAACAGCCCCGCCATGACGGGGATGAACCCGCCCCGCCAGGCGACCAGCTCGCCGAGGCTGGAGCCGTGCAGGCTGCCGTACAGCGCGACGAAGCCGGCGTTGTGCGCGCTCAGGTCCGCGTATCCCTGCCGCGCCGCGGCGCTGGGGAACAACCCGTCGATGGAGGCCACGTACGAGATCGGGACGAGGCCGAGGGGCAGCACCCACAGCGGGGCCAGGACACGGTCGCGGCGCAGGATCAGCCGGACCAGCCCCCAGGTTCCGGTGAGCGCCGTCATCGGGTCGCCTCCGGTGCGTCCTGCGCGGCAGGCGTGGAAGGGTCGTGCGGAGCGGGCGTCGAAGAGTCGTGCGGAGCGGGCGTCGAAGAGTCGTGCGGAGCAGGCGCGGAAGAGTCGTGCGGAGCAGGCGCGGAAGAGTAGTGCCGCAGGAACAGCTCCTCGAGCGTGGGCGGGCGGCTGACGAGGCTGCGCACGCCCGCCGCGGTGAGGTGACGCAGCGCCGGGTCGAGCGCGGCGGCGTCGATGTCGAAGCGCACCCGTCCGTCCTGCACGATCAGGTCGTGCACGCCGGGCATCGCGGCCAGCCCGTCCGCGGGGCCGGCCAGCTCGGCCTCGATCGTGGTGCGGGTCAGGTGGCGCAGCTCGGCGAGCGTGCCGGTCTCCACGGTGCGGCCGTCGCGGATGATCGTGACCCGGTCGCACAGCGCCTCGACCTCGGACAGGATGTGGCTGGACAGCAGCACCGTACGGTCGCCGCGGCGCTGCTCCTCCCGCACGGCCTCGCGGAACGCCTCCTCCATCAGCGGGTCGAGGCCCGAGGTCGGCTCGTCGAGGAGCAGCAGTTCGACGTCGGAGGCGAAGGCCGCGACCAGCGCCACCTTCTGCCGGTTGCCCTTTGAGTAGGCGCGCCCCTTCTTGCGGGGATCGAGGTCGAAGCGCTCGAGCAGCTCGGCGCGGCGCCGCTCGTTCAGCCCGCCCCGCATCCTGCCGAGCAAGTCGATCACCTCGCCCCCGGACAGGCCGGGCCACAGGACGACGTCCCCGGGCACGTACGCCAGGCGGCGATGCAGTGCGGTCGCGTCGGCCCACGGGTCGCCGCCGAGCAGGCGGGCGATGCCGGCGTCCGCGCGCATCATGCCGAGCAGGATGCGGATGGTGGTGCTCTTGCCCGCGCCGTTGGGCCCGAGGAAGCCGTGGACCTCGCCGGTGCGCACGACGAGGTCGAGGCCGTCGAGGGCCTTGGTCGGTCCGAACGTCTTGACCAGCCCGGCCACGGAGATGGCTTCTGTCATGGGGAATTCTCCTCGGTTCTGCGGCCGGGGGGCCGCGCGCCCGCGAGCCGGTCGAGGCCTGCCCGGGCGCGGGCGGCGTCCTCCGGAGTCATGAGGGGATGCGAGTAGAGGTCGACCAGTGCCCGGGAGAGCAGCAGGTCCCCCTCGGGGCTGAACATGTCCACTCCCATGGCGCGGGAGATGTGCGGGGCGAGGACCGGGATGCCCAGCGCCATGGCCGTGAACACGGCCGCTCTGATCCTCGCCGGGACGTCCGGGGGATCGGGGCGTCCGGGGTCGGCGCCCGCGATCCACTCCTCGCAGATCCGCGTCATCTCGTCGAAGATCGACGCGGCCGATCCGTCGGCCAGGCTGCGCGCCAGATAGAGCTGGTAGGGCGCCATCGCCGCGCGGGCGGCGCCCACGTAGCTCACGTCGCTGAGCGTCGTGTCGGCCCGGACCTGGTCGTTCAGGCGCCGGATCATCTTCATGAGGTGCTCGTCGCAGGCCTCACGCAGCGCCTGCTTGGAGCCGAAGTGGTGGCGGACCAGCCCAGGGGACACGCCCGCGGTCCTCGCGATGCCCCGGATCGTCGCCTTCTCGAAGCCGTCCTCGCCGAAGTGCCGCAGCGCGGCGTCTCTGATGCGGGCGCGCGCCGTGAGGTCTTCGGGATCCGGTCCGGGAGGTGTCGCCACCGTCGTCCTTTCCACGCGTGCAGCAGACTGTTCCTACGAACAGCAGACTATACGCGCGTATAGCCGTCGTCCAGCGCGGGACCGCGACTCCTGCCCGTTCTCGTGCGCTACTCCGGAGCGGTCACCAGCCGGACGGCCAGGGCGGCGAAGACGGAGCCGCTGACGATGTCCAGGCCGCGGGCGAACCGGCGGCTGCGCCGCAGCAGCGCCGCGAGCCGTCCCGCGAGGGCGCCCACCGTGGCGTCGACGCCGAGGCCGAGCAGCACCAGGGTCAGCCCGAGGATCAGGAACTGGACGGCGACATGGCCCAGGCTCGGGTTCACGAACTGCGGCAGGAACGCGATGTTGAAGAGGATGACCTTGGGATTGAGCAGGTTCGTCACCATGCCCTGCCAGAAGGCGCGCAGACGGCGCGGATCCGGTCCGGTCAGGGGCACCTCGCCCGCGCCGTCGGTGCCGCGGTCACGGAACGCCTTGACCGCGAGATACACGAGATAGGCGGCGCCCGCCCACCGCAGCACGTGGTAGAGCACCGGCAGGTGCGCGAACAGCGCCGACAGTCCGGACATCGCGGCCAGGGCGTGCACCAGGGCGCCGCAGGCCACTCCCACGGCGGCCAGCACGCCCGTGGCCGGGCCGCCGCGTCCGCCCATGGCGACGATGAACATCATGTCGGGTCCCGGAGCGACGCACAGGGCCGCCGCCGCGACGACGAACGCCAGGTAAAGGGAGAGGTCGACCATGACGCCATCCTCACGGGTGCGGGCGCCGGCGCGCCGCCGCGATCCACGTGCTGAGACGGCCGTCATGTCCGTGGAGAACGGCCCCGCCCGCCCGGCGTCCCGGCCCCGGAGACGCCGAGACGGGCGGCGCGGGCGGCCAGGTAGCCGCGCTCGGGCAGGCTGGCCGTGAGGCCCGCCGCCGCGCGGTAGTCCTCGACGGCCGCGGTGAGGTCGCCGGCCATCTCCAGCAGGTGTGCGCGCGCCGCGTGCAGGCGGTGGTGCCCCGCCAGCGGGCCGCCGGCCAGCGGTTCCAGCAGCGCCAGCCCGGCGGCCGGACCGTGCACCATGGCGGCGGCGACGGCGCGGTTGAGGGAGACCATGGGGTTGGGCGACATGCGCTCCAGCAGGCCGTACAACGCGAGGATCTGCGGCCAGTCGGTCTCCTCGGCCGTCGCCGCCTCGTCGTGCACCGCGGCGATCGCCGCCTGGATCTGGTAGGGCCCGGCGGCGCCCCGGCGCAGGGCGGCCGTGAGCAGCGCCGTGCCCTCGGCGATCGCCTCGCGGTCCCACAGCCCGCGGTCCTGCTCCGCCAGCGGGACGGGGACGCCGCCCGGTCCGGTCCTGGCGGGCCGGCGGGCGTCGGTCAGCAGCATCAGCGCGAGCAGTCCGGCCGCCTCGCAGTCGCCGTGCGGGGACCCCCGCAGCAGGCGGTGCAGCGTCCTGGCCAGCCGGATCGCCTCGCGGGACAGCTCGACGCGGTGCAGGCCGAGGCCGCCGCTGGCGGCGTAGCCCTCGTTGAAGATGAGATAGAGCACGTGCAGCACGGAGGCGAGCCGCGCGGCGCGCTCCTCCTGCTCCGGCATGCGGAACGGCACCCCCGACGCCCTGATGCGCTGCTTCGCCCGGCTGATGCGCTGCGCCATCGTGGCTTCGGGCACCATGAAGGCCTTGCCGATCTCGGCCGTGGTCAGCCCGCCGACGGCGCGCAACGTCAGGGCGATGGCGGACGCCGGCGTGAGCGCGGGATGACAGCTCAGGAACAGCATGACGAGCGTGTCGTCCCCGTCCGCCTCGTGCGCCAGGTCGGCCGCAGGGGAGGTCCGGTGGTCGGCGGGAGCGCGGGCGGCCACCAGTTCCTCGCGACGGCGGCGTGCCTGCTCCCCCCGCACCTGCTCGATCATCCGCCGGTGCGCGACCTGGACCAGCCAGCCCTTCGGGTTGTGCGGCACGCCCTCGGCGGGCCACTGGGCGAGGGCGTCGAGCAGGGCCTCCTGGACCGCGTCCTCGGCCGCGTCGAAGTCGCCGAACCTGCGGGTGAGCACGCCGACGACCTGCGGCGCCAGCGGGCGCAGCAGGTCGTCGACGTGCGGGTGGGGAGCGCTCACAGCTCCTGCGGCGGGGCCGCCATCACCTGGCGCACCTCGATCGGCATGTCGAGCGGCTCGCCGTTCAGGCCGGGCGCGGCCGAGACGCGGGCCGCCAGCGCGTACGCACGCTCCGGCCCCTCGCAGTCGACGATCCAGTAGCCGACCAGGAACTCCTTGGTCTCCGGGAACGGGCCGTCGGTGACGACGGGGACGCCGCCCTGCCCGGCCCGCACGATCCGCGCCTGGTCCGGCATCGCCAGCCCCTGGGCGTCCACGAACTCGCCGGCCTCGACGAGCTCGCGGTTCACGTCGTGCATGAACTCGATGTGCGCCTTGATGTCCTCCGGCGACCAGGTGTCCATCGGGAGGATGCCGCTCTGCGGGCCGAACTGCATCAGCAGCATGTATTTCATGTCTCGCTCCTCCTGCCGCCCGCCCCTCGTGGGCGCGCTCACCCCTGGGTAGAAGCCGGCATCCCGATCCTCGACATCCTTCCGGAGAAATCTCGGAAATTCTCGCGGCCGCGGTGGCGGCTGCGTCAGAGGGACACGGCCACCTCGGCGTCTCCGGGCTCGTCCAGCGTGAACGTGACCGTCCGGCCGCCGGCGGTGATCTCGTACTCGCCGAGGAAGCCGTCGAACCGGACGCGGCCGTCCGCGTCGGTGACCATCGTCGTGGGCGGCAGCCACCACTCGCCCTTGACGAGCGAGCGCAGCGCCTCGTACGACGGCTTGGGGGTGCCGTCGGCGCGGACGAAGCCCCCCGGCGCGCCGAGCCAGCCGCCGTCCGACAGGCCCCAGTAGGTCATGGCCTCCACGGCGGGATGGGACAGCAGGGTCTTGTAGTGACGCACGACCTCGTCGGCCTGGCGGGCCTCGCCCTCGGGCGTGGTCGGCCACTCGGGGATCTGGTAGTCGTTCAGGTCGACGATCTCCTCCGGCATGATGTGGCCGGAGACGATCGTCGTCTCGGTGAAGTGGATGGGCAGGCCGTAGCGCGCGAAGCGGTCGATCGTGGCGAGCGTCTTCTCCTCGCCCCAGTAGCCCTGGTGCATGTGGCTCTGCAGGCCGAGCACGTCGATTTTGATGCCCGCCTCCAGCACCCCCTCGATCAGGCACTCGTACGCCGCGGACATGTCGAAGTCGTTGAGCAGCAGCGTGGCGTGGGGGTTGGCCTCGCGGGCCGCGTCGAAGACCATCCGGACCATCGGGATCCGGCCCATCTCCCGGCAGATCCGGGTGATGCCGTTGTCGTACTTGTCGAAGATCGGCATGATCACGACCTCGTTGATGACGTCCCACATGTCGATGACGCCGGCGAAGTCGGTCATGTCGCGCCGGATCCGGTCCACCTGGGCCTTGGCGATCTCGGCGTTCGACAGGTCCTTGAGCCAGTCGGCGGTCTCGGTGTGCCAGGCGAGCGGGTGCCCTTTGACCGGGACGCCCCGATCGGCGAACCACCGCGCCGTGGTGAGCAGCCGCTCGGTGTCCGGCCGGCCCCGGACCGGCTCGAACTGGCCCCAGTAGAAGGGGAGCGTGGCGAAGTTGAACAGGTCGAACCACAGGTCTGCGACCTGCTGGGACCCGGCCGCCGGGGCCTCGCCGAGCGACCGCTGCTCACCGGTGTCCTTCGCGGTCTCGCCGTTGGCCAGCGGGATGAAGTCGAACCCGATGCAGCCGAACAGGAACTTGTGCCGGCGCTGCGCGACGACCACCTCCTGGCCGGCGAGGGGCGTGCCGTTCGCGGTCAGGGTGAGCGTGGCGTCGGCGGTGCGGTGCTTCTTGATCAGCGGGTCGGGGTCGACGGCGCCGGAGCCGGAAGCGGGGTGGGACGACATCGAGCGGGCCTCCAGGGATGTGCAGCGCGGAGAAGCCCTCTCCGGGAGCCTCCTCGCCCCGGCCGGAGAGGTCTGTGATCCCGAGCACATTAACGCTCTCGAGGCTCGAAAGCGACAGACCTCTCCATCGGTGCGATCAACGGCCGAAGTGGCGCGTTCAGTGGATGAAGTGGGTGAAGCGGGCGGCGGGCTCGCCGCGCAGCCGCCCCTCGGGCAGCCGGCGGCCGCACAGGACCAGCACCAGGTCCTGCGCGGCGCCGGACAACGGGGTGCCCGTTCCGAGCGACCAATCGACGTCGTCGGCGCGTAGTTCGACGCCGTCCAGGTCGACGCCGAAATACCTGCGGCTCCGTGGGGACAGCGCGTTGTCGAGCAGGACGCGCAGGCGGTCGCCGGGCACCCGCCGGTCGATCCCGAGCGCCACGGTGATGTCCATGCCGTGGATCACGTCGTGCGACAGCGCGCCCGCGTAGCCGCCGCCCGGAGGCCGCCAGGGATGCTCGGCGTTGTCCCGCAGGCACGCGGTCAGCTCCCGCGGGCCGAGCGCCGCCGCGTCCCGGCGGGCGAGCCGGTCGGCCAGCCGGTCGAAGTTTCCGCGGGCCCTGACGAGGCCGGCCAGCACGCTCAGGCCGGAGTGCCGGTAGGGCATCGTCATGTGGGCCACCACCTCCCGCACCCGCCATCCCGCGCACAGCGACGGCGCGTCCCAGGACGGCGGTGGCAGCTCGCTCAGCAGGTCCGCCAGTTCGCGGCGTTCGGCCGCGATCTGCCGCCGGATGTCGGTGTCCATTCGTTCGTCGCCCTTCCGGTCGTTCGATCCGTACGCCCTGCCGACGAACGGGCGCCGCCCGGATGGACACTCCTCGTACGTGCGCACTGGTTGCGTGTCACGCATTTTGTGTGCGACACGCAAGATCCCGTAGGGTCGCCGCGTGAACGACGACGCGATGGACCTGCGGGCCCGCACCAAGCAGGCCACCCGGGAGGCGATCGGCCAGGCCGCGCTGCGCCTGGCCATCGAGCGGGGTCCCCACGGGCTCGCCCTCGTCCGGGTCCACGACATCGCCACGGCGGCGGGCGTCTCGCCCCGCACCTACAACAACTACTTCTCCAGCAGGGAGGAGGCGATCTGCGCCTTCCAGGCCGACCAGTCCAGGCGCGCCGGCCAGGCGCTGCGCTCCCGGCCCGCCGGCGAACCACTGGACCAGGCCGTCACCGCGGCCGTGATCGGGCTCTACACCGACCCCGAGCCCGACAAGGCGGGCCTACGAATGATCATGATGACGCCCGAGCTGGAGGGTGAGGCGCTCAAGGCGTTCAGCATGGCGGAGGGGCCGCTCGCCGAGGCGATCGCGGCGCGCACCGGCACCGACCTCGCACGCGACGTGTACCCCGCCGTCATGGCCGCCGCGGTCACCGGCGCCGTCCGGGTAGCGGGACGGCACTGGCTCGAATCCGGCACCACCGAGTCCTTCGCCGCCGTCCTGCGCCGCACCCTGGCCTGTGTCTTCTCCACCGCGCCGCCTGCGGCGTCCGTGCCGCCCGCGCCGCCCGGGGCCCGCGGGGATCTCTGAACCGTCCGAAAGGGAGCAACGGGAAATGAACGGCAAGGGCATCAACTTCGACACCGGCTTCGCGGACGCGGCCGCCCGCGCCGCCGGGCGCAGCACCCGGGAGCCGTTCGACCTCGACGTGGTCGAACGGGAGATGCGCGTCATCCGTGAGGACCTGCACTGCACCGCCGTACGGATCACGGGCGGCGACCCCGAACGGCTCAAGGCCGCGGCCACCCTCGCGGCCGAGGCCGGCCTGGACGTGTGGCTGTGCCCCTTCACCTGCGACATCACCACGGCCGAGTTGCTCGCCGTGATCGCCGACTGCGCCGAGCACGGCGAGCGGCTGCGCCGCGAGGGCGCGGAGGTCGTGCTGGCCACCGGCTCGGAGGTGAGCCTGTTCACCGACGGGTTCCTGCCCGGCGCGACGTTCGGGGACCGGATCCCCCTGCTGGCCCGGCCGGAGACCCTGCGGGAGGTGCTCCCCCTGCTGCCCGGCCGGGTCAACGCCTTCCTCCGCGAGGCGGTCGCGGTCGCCCGCGAGCGGTTCGGCGGCCGGATCGGCTACTGCTCGATCCCGTTCGAACAGGTGGACTGGACACCCTTCGACATCATCGCCACCGACGCCGGCTACCGGTCGGCCGCCACCGCGGCCGGGTATCGGGACAACATCCGCGCCTTCGTCGCACAGGGAAGAGCACAGGGAAAGCCGGTGGCGATCACCGAGTTCGGGTGCGTCACCCACCACGGCGCCGCCGACCTGGGCGAGCGCGGCGACTCGATCGTCGAGTGGGGCGCGGACGGCGCGGCGGCCGGCCTGACCGGCGAGCACGTCCGCGACGAGCACGAGCAGGCGGCCTACCTGCGCGAGGTGCTGGGGATCCTTGACGACGAGGGAGTGGACGCCGCCTTCTGGTACACCTTCGCCCGATACGACCTGCCCTACCGGGACGATCCCCGTGAGGACCTCGACATGGCCAGTTGCGGCGTGGTGAAGGTGCTGGAGGGCCGTTCGGGCACGGCCTATCCCGGCATGCCCTGGGAGCCGAAGGCCGCGTTCACCGCTCTGGCGGACTGCTACCGAACCTGACGCCGGCGCCCTCAGCCGAGCGCGGCGAGGCGGCGGGTGAGGTACCGGCGCTCGGCGTCGGTGGCGGCAAGGCCGGCCGCCTCCCGGTAGGCGTCGGCGGCCTCGGCCGTACGGCCCAGGCGGCGCAGCAGGTCGGCGCGGGCGGCGGGCAGCAGGTGGTAGCCGGTCAGGGCGCCCGTCTCCCGCAGGGCGTCGACCAGCGCCAGGCCCGCGGCCGGGCCGTGCGCCATGCCGACCGCCACGGCGCGGTTCAGCTCCACGACGGGCGAGGGGGCCAGCCGGGCGAGCAGCGCGTACAGCACGGCGATCTGCGCCCAGTCGGTGTCCTCCGGGCGGGCCGCGGTGGCGTGACAGGCGGCGATCGCGGCCTGCACCTGGTAGGGGCCCGGCCGTCCCCGCCGCAGCGTGCCGTCCAGCAGGGCCACGCCCTCGGCGATCGGGCCGGCGTCCCACCGGCCGCGGTCCTGGTCCTCCAGCACCACCAGGTCGCCGGCCTCGTCCAGGCGGGCGGCGCGGCGGGCGTGGTGCAGCAGCATCAGCACGAGCAGGCCCGCCGCCTCCGGCTCGTCCGGCATCAGCCGCACCAGCACCCGGGCCAGGCGGATCGCCTCGGCCGCGAGGTCGTGCCGTACGAGCGCGGCGCCGGCCGTCGCCGAGTAGCCCTCGTTGAACAGCAGATACAGCACGGCGAGCACCGCCGGGAGGCGCTCGGGCAGCAGGTGGGCGGGCGGCACCCGGTAGGGGATGCCCGCGTGCCTGATCTTCTGCTTGGCCCGGGCCAGCCGCTTGGCCATCGCCTGCTCGCCCACCAGGAACGCCCGCGCGATCTCGGTCGTGCTGAGCCCGGCGAGGGTGCGCAGGGTCAGCGCCACCCTGGCCTCCAGCGCGAGCGCCGGATGGCAGCAGGTGAAGATCAGCCGCAACCGGTCGTCCGGCACGTCCGGCTCGTCGCCGGTCTCGTCGTCGTCCGTCCTGAGCACGCCCGCCACCTCCCGTAGTTTCGCGGCGCCGGTGGCCTCGCGGCGCAGCACGTCCACGGCCCGGTTGCGCGCGGCGGTGGTCAGCCACGCCCCGGGCCTGCGCGGCACGCCGTCGCGCCGCCAGGTGCGCAGGGCCAGCGCGAAGGCGTCCTGCGCGCACTCCTCGGCCAGGTCCCAGTCGCCGGTCCAGCGGATGAGGGTGGCCACGACCTGCCCCCACTCCTCCCTGAAGGCCCGGTCGACGGCGGCCTCGACCGGCGGCGTCACAGGTCGATGAGCGGCCGGATCTCGATCGTGCCGTACGCCGCGGCGGGATGGGCGGCGGCGATCTCGATGGCCTCGTCCAGGTCGGCGCACTCGATCAGGCAGAACCCGCCGAGTTGCTCCTTGGTCTCGGCGAACGGCCCGTCCGACAGCAGCACCTCGCCCTCACGCACCCGCAGCGTCGTGGCGTCGCTCGGCGGGCGCAGCCCGGCGCCTCCCCGCAGCACGCCGCGCTCCGCCATCTTCTCCGACCATCCGCCGCACCCGTCGTCGGCGTGCTCCGCCGCCGACTCGTCGCCGCAGATCAGCAGCACGTACTTCATTGCGTCCTCCTCGGGCCGGTATCCCATCATGTCCGTACGACGAACGGTGACGGCCGGAATGGACACCTTTGTGCGGGGAACCGGGCGGCGGGGGCGGGTCGTTGGCAGCGGTGAACGACCCGCGACCAAGGGAGTGATCGGTGTTCCGCAAGCTGATGGCCGCGCTCGGGGCCGGCGTCGAGGTCGACACGGTGCTGCGCGACCCGCACGTGCGCCCGGGGGAGACCCTGTACGGCGAGGTCCGCTTCAGGGGCGGGTCGTCCGACCACAGGGTGGACGGGATCACCGTCGACTTCACCGCCGTGGTGGAGGTCGAGCGCGGGGACCAGGAACACCACGCGACCTACACCTTCCAGCGGGCGCCGGTCTCCGGGCCGTTCGACCTGCGCGCCGGGGAGGCCCGCGCGCTGCCGTTCGCGATCCCGGTGCCGTGGGAGACACCGGTCAGCGCGGTCGGCGGGCGCCCGCTGCCCGGCATGCGGCTCGGCGTGGCCACCGAGCTGGCGCTCGCGGGCGCCCTCGACAAGGGCGATCTCGACCCGCTGCACGTCAACCCGCTGCCCGCGCAGGACCACCTGCTGGGGGCGCTCGTCCGCATGGGCTTCCACTTCAAGCGGGCCGACCTGGAGCGCGGCACGCTCCGGGGCTCGACCATGCCGTTCTACCAGGAGATCGAGTATCACGCGGGCCCGGAATGGCGGCGCCACTTCAACGAGCTGGAGCTGACCTTCATCGCGGGACCGCACTCGATGGACGTGATCCTGGAGGCCGACAAGCGGGGCGGCTTCCTCACCTCCAGCCACGACGTCTACAACCGCTTCCGCGTGGGGTACGGCGATCACCCCGGGAGGGTGGAGCAGGCGCTGCGCGACGGCCTCGCCGCGATGGCCCGGCACCGCGGCTGGTTCTGACCTCGGTCAGGAAAGTCCGGACTCGCCCCGCGCCGGGCCCACTAGGATGATCACCTCTTCGGGTCCGGAGGTTGAAAACAGGTGCTCTCCCGCTCCGCCGCGGCGGTCCTTCCCCTCGTCTGCTGCCTGCTGGCGGTCCCCGCGCCGGCCCGGGCCGAGTCCGGCGCCGGCGTCACCGTGTCCACCTGCCCGCCGTACGGTCCGCTGACCCTCGGGGAGGCCGGCTTCTGTGGCGGCGATGTGCTCGATGCCCTGTTCACCGGCCTCGTCGAGTACGACCCCCGCACTTCGCGGGCGACGTACGCGATGGCGCGGTCGATCAGTACCAAGGACAACCGCCGGTTCACGGTCAGGTTGCGTGAGGGCTGGAGGTTCCACGACGGCACCGAGGTGAAGGCGCACAACTTCGTGGACGCCTGGAACCAGGCCGCGGGGGGCATGTCCGGCAACGCCGTCCTGTTCGAGGGCATCAAGGGGTTCGGCTCCCGCGTGATGTCCGGGCTCAGGGTCGTGGACGACCACACGTTCACTATCGAGCTGGAGCGGCCGTTCGGACCGTTCATCCAGAAGCTGGGCCACGTCGCCTTCTCGCCGCTGCCCGACTCCGCGCTGAAGAGCCCCGCGTCGTTCCGGCGCAAGCCGGTCGGCAACGGGCCGTTCCGGGCGGTCACCTGGGCGCCAGGCGGCACGAGCGTGCTGAAGCGGTTCGACGGCTATCCAGGCCGGATGAAGGCGCGGGTCGAGGAGATCACCTACCGGACGTACCGGGACGACAACACGGCCTACGCGGACCTGCTCGGCGGCCGTCTCGACTTCATCTCCCCGATGCCGGCCACCGCGGCGCTCCGTGCGGCCGAGGACCTGGACGGCCGGGTGATCAACCCGGTGATCGGCGTCGTCCAGGAGATCGGCATCCCGCTCCGGCTGGGCACGAACGCCGACCTCCGCAGGGCGCTGTCGATGGCGATCGACCGCGAGGCGATCGCCCGGGATGTCTTCCACGGCAGCCGGACCCCGGCCGACGCGTTCGTCCCGCCGACGGCAGAGGGCGCGAAATCCGGCGCCTGCGGCACGTTCTGCCGTTACGACCCGGCCCTCGCGCGCAAGTACCTCGCCCGGGCGAAGGCGAAGGGTTTCCGCACACCGGCGAGCATCCCGCTCTACTACAACGCCGACGGCGTCGGGTACGAGGAGTGGGTCAAGGCGATCACGGCGAGCGTCGGCAAGGTCTTCAAGGGCGAGGTGACGGTCGTCCCCCGGACGGTGAAGACGTTCGACGAGTTCCAGCGGGCGACCTACAAGGGGACCCTCAAGGGAATGTTCCGGATGGGCTGGCAGCTCGACTTTCCCCACATCCAGAACGCGCTCGGCACGTTTGCCTCCGGCGACGGGTCCAACTTCGGGCTGTACCGCAACCCGCGGTTCGACGCGCTGCTGCGTACGGCCGACCGGGAGGTGTCGAGAGCCAGGGCGATCAAGCTTTACCGGAAGGCCGAGGCGATGCTGGTCCGGGACATGCCGGCGATCCCCCTGTGGTTCTACCGGTACGAGGCCGGCTATTCGCGCAGGATCGCACCACCCGGGCTGACGCCGTTCGGCTGGCTCGACCCGGCCTCGGTGCGGCCCGCCTGACGTTCTTCACTCCGATCCTCACGGTGTCCATGCGGCTCCAGCCCACGCGGCGGGAGCCGTACGCCGCAGCGGGGCTCAGGGGCTTCTGGACGGGGTATTTCGCGTCCAGGTCGGCCGCGCTCGGCCCGGTCTCCGCGCAGGTCGTGACCGCCGCCGCACGCCGCCCTGCCGCCGCCCGGCGAGCCGCTCGCGGCGCTGTGGCACGCGCTCACCGCGCTGCGGGAGTTCCGCCCCTGAACGGCACGTACCGGAACGCAGTGCCTACGAACGGGCCGCGTTCTCGAACGCCTGCGGTTCGCGGACGCGGCGGGTCTCCTGGGGGGATCAACCGGGGCGATGGCGGGCGAGGCCGTCCGAAGGCCGGCCGGCCGGAGGATGGTCGTGCCGGTGGCCGTCGAGCACGGAGTGGTGGTCCACGCCGTCGTGGGGTAGCGGGTCGGCGTGCACGACGGCGGCCGTCAGCCGGGGGATGGCGTGGATGAGGTTGTGCTCGGCCTCGGCCGCGACCCGGTGGGCCTCCACCACCGTCGCCGCCGGGTCGACGACGACCTCGCACTCGGCCCGCAGCCGGTGGCCGATCCAGCGCAGCCGCACCTGACCCAGGCCGAGAACGCCGGGGGTGCCCCGCAGGGTCGCCTCGGCGCGGTCCACGAGAGCGGGGTCGACGGCGTCCATCAGCCGCCGGTACACCTCCCGTGCCGCCTGCCGCAGCACCATCAGGATCGCCACCGTGATGAGCAGGCCGACGACGGGGTCGGCCCAGGTCCAGCCCAGAGCCGCCCCTCCGGCTCCGGCCAGCACGGCCAGTGAGGTGAAGCCGTCGGCGCGGGCGTGCATGCCGTCGGCGACGAGGGCGGCCG
Source organism: Microbispora sp. NPDC046973 (assembly GCF_040644495.1). Lineage (NCBI taxonomy): Bacteria > Bacillati > Actinomycetota > Actinomycetes > Streptosporangiales > Streptosporangiaceae > Microbispora > Microbispora sp. NPDC046973. The sequence goes on from NZ_JBEYWQ010000010.1 coordinate 24,845, forward strand.
AGCCGATCTCACGCCCGACGCGGATGCGGTGGCGGGCGACCAGCTCGTTGCCGGCGAAGCCCACGAGTGCCGCCGCCGCGACGGCCCCCAGGTGGGAGACCTCTCGCGGCTCCAGGAGCCGCCCGATCGCGGCGTACGCCGCGGCGATCGAGGACGCGGCGATCGTCGCGACGATGACCACACCGGCCAGATCCTCCGCCCGTCCGTAGCCGTAGGTGTAACGGCGGGTGGGCGGACGGCGGCCGAGCAGGAAGGCGATCCCGAGCGGCACGGCGGTCAGGGCGTCGGCCGCGTTGTGCAGGGTGTCGCCGAGCAGCGCCACCGACCCCGACAGGGCCACCACCGCCGCCTGGACCAGGGTGGTCGCGCCGAGACCGGCCAGCGACACCCACAACGCGCGCATCCCCCTGGCGGACGACTCCATCACCGGGTCGATCTTGTCGGCGGCCTCGTGCGAGTGCGGGCGCGGCAGATGCGCCATGCGCGCCCGGAGCGTCGCCGCACCCTGCTCATGCCCATGGCCGTGCCCGTGCCCATGTCCGTGCTCATGTCCGTGGCCGTGGCCGTGGCCGTGGCCGTGCCCGGGGGCGGCCTGTCGCTGGCTCATGGCACCCACGATGCCGCGGAAAATCCGCCGCAGCATCTCGACAAGAGCGGGCGGGGCGCAGTTGCGAACGCCCCGCACCTGCCCCGATGTCGGAAGACCCGCCTGCCGGCGCACCGCGCGTCAGGCCGGAGCGCCGCCGGTGCGGCCGGCGTCCCCGGCGGCCGCACGGATGTCGCGCAGGAGGGCCTCGCTGCGGCTCCCGAGATGGGGCAGGCCGAGCCGCCGGTGGGCGTCCCGCCCTGCCTCCGCGTGCGCCAGGGCGGCCGGAACGTCGCCGACCCGGTGCAGGAGCCGGGCGACCACGTCGTGGAGCGTGCCCCACGACAGGCAGCCCGTGCCCATGGTGATGAGCTCGCCGGCGATCGGCCGCAGCTCGCCGAGCAGCTCGTGCGGGTCGGGCCGGCCGAGTTCGGCGGCGACCAGGGCCCACTGCCAGGCGACGAACTGCCACGTCCAGTCGCGTGGCCGCACGGCGCCCCAGCGGTCGATCAGGCGATGGGCCAGCTCGTGGTCGCCCGCCGCCAGCGCGGCGAGGACGGCCGTGGGCCGCGCGATCAGGTTCGACTCCTCGGATGCGGCCTCGACCAGCTCCGCAAGCAGCGGGCTGGGTCGTTCCCGGCACCAGTCGGCGAAGAACGCGTAGATGAGCTTGAGGACGTCCGGCCCCCACAGACTGGTGCGCCGGTAACTGCCGGTGCCGATGACCGCCTGCCGGTCCATCTCCGCCCAGTCGCCCGCCAGCATCGCCCGCCCAGCCGCGGCGTACGCGACCTGGGTCTCGATCTCCGGCATCCGCACTTCGGCGGTGAGCCGCAGGCAGCGGGCCAGCTCCGCGTCGTAGTCGGCGAGCAGCCCCGCCTTCATGAACTTGGGCATGCGGTGCAGACGGGCGATGATCTCGGTGGCCCTGGGCAGGCCGGGGAGGCTCAGCATCTCCTCGGCCGCCCGGTAGCGCTCCTCCTCGTGCTCGGGTGTCCAGGCGGCGATGACGAAGTTGTTCAGCGTGCGGGCCAGCAGCAGGGCGTCGCCGGTGCGCCGGGCCAGTTCCACGGCCTCCAGGGCGTGGCTGCGGCCCTCCTCGCGCCGGTCGCCGTAGTACAGCTCGACGCCGAGCGTGCCGAGCAGCTCCGCGCGGGTGCGCACGGCGTCAGGGCCGAGCCGGGAGAGCTGGTCCTCCAGCACGGTCACCATGCGCTGGTCCACCACGCCGTACGAGCGCCAGTTCCACAGCGTGACGCCGCCGAAGACGGTGGCCGCCTCGATGACGGCGGCGTCGTCGCCGATGCCGGTCGCGAGCGTCACGGCCTCGTCCAGCGCGCTCCGCGCCCCCTCCACGTCGCCGGTCACCCGCCGGGCCTTGCCGAGGCCGATCAGCAGGGCGCAGCGGGTGGCCGCGGGCCCGGGGCCGCAGGCGTCGAGGGCCTGCTCCCAGTAGAGGACGGCCTCGTCGTAGGCGAGCCGGGCCGCCGCCTGCCCGGCCGCCTCCACGGCGTAGGAGACGGCCTTGTCCGCGTAACCGACCCGGGCGGCCAGCCCGAAGTGGTGGGCCAGCGCGGGCAGGCGCGAGGCGGCCTCACCCCACCGCAGGGTCTCGACGGCCTCGCCCACCCGCCCGTGGAGCTGGGCCCGCTGCCTGCGGCTGAGCCCGGAGTACAGCGCCTCCTGCACGAGCGCGTGGGAGAAGCGGTAGTCCCAGCCGCCGTCCACCTCGACCAGCAGTCCGGTGGCGACGGCCGGTTCGAGCAGCATCATCACCCGGGCGCCGCCGACCCCGGTCGCGGTCTCCAGCACGTCGGCGTCCACGTCCCTGCCGATCACGGCGGCGGCCCGCAGCAGGGTCTGGGAGTCCTCCGGCAGCCGCGACACCCGCTGGTTGATCACGTCGCGCACGCCGTCGGGCACCGCCAGGGCGAGCACGTCCGCCACGCCCACCCGGCCCTCGGGATGAGTGCTGGTCAGCAGGCGCAGCAGCTCGCCCAGGAAGAACGGGTTGCCGCCGGTCCTGTCGTGCAGTGCGGAGGCGAGCTCCGGCCCGGGGCCGGTCCAGCCCGCCTCGCGCAGGTAGTCGGCGATCTGCTCCCGAGTGAGCGGAGCGACGGTCATCCGTTCGGTGCCGCGCTGGCGGGTCAGCTCGCCGAGCGCCTCGGTCAGCGCCTGCCTGTCCACCGCCGGCTCAGTCCGTACGGTGGCCAGCACCAGCAGCGGGACGCGATGCAGGTCAGCGCCGAGGAAGGTGAGCAGCTTCAGCGAGGCGGCGTCCGCCCAGTGCAGGTCCTCCACCACGACCAGCACCGGGGCGGCGCAGGCCCGTTGTGCGAGCGCCCGCGCCACGCTGTCGTGCAGCAGGAAGCGGGCGGTGTCGGGGTCGGCAGTGTCCGTGCGGTCGCCGTCCGAGAGGCGGTGGGCGAGGCCGGCGAGCTCGCCGCCCGCCTCCCCGGCCTCCGCAGCGTTCCCGGTCTCGGCGGCCTCGCCGGTCGCCGGAGCGCTGTCCGCCGCCGCGGCAGGGGCCGTCGCCGGAGCATGGGCCGTTTTCGGAGCCCGGTCCGTGCCCAGGGCGTCGAGCGCCTGGATCCAGGGCCAGAACGCCGGGGCGCCGCTGCCCTCGACGCACCTGCTCCAGGCGACCGCGGCGCCACGCTCGGCCGCCATGCTCGCGGCGGCCTCCGCGAGGCGGGTCTTGCCGATGCCGGACTCCCCGCTCACCAGGAACACCCCGCCCACGCCCCGGCGCAGGTCGTCGAGCCGCTCGGCGATCCGGCGCAGGTGGGGCTCCCGCCCCACGAGTCCCGGGACGGCCGCGTCCCCGGCGTTCTCGTCCCCGGCGTTCCCGGCCCTGGTGTTCTCGTCCCCGGTGTTCTCGCCGGCTGCGCCACCCCGCTCGCCTGCGCCCGTGCCCGCCCCGCCGCCTTTGCGCCCGCTTGCCGCCGCCTCCGCCGGTACGGCGACCACGGGAGCCCACGCCCCCGCCAGGGTCTCGTCCTGGACGAGGATGGCCTGCTCCAGCCGCCGCAGTTCGGGACTCGGGTCGAGGCCGAGTTCGTCGCCGAGCAGCGTGCGGCAACGCTGGTAGGCGGCCAGCGCCTCGGCCTGCCTGCGCTCCCGGTAGAGGGCCCGCATGAGCAGCGCCCACAGGCCCTCGCGGTAGGGGTCCTGGTCCAGCAGGCGCTCCACCTCGACCGTCACCTCGGCCGCCCGTCCGAGCGCGAGCCACGCCTCGGCGCGTACGGTCAGCGCGTGCAGGCGGGTCTCGCTCAGCCGGGCGACGGTGGACCGGGCGAACGGCTCGTCCGCCAGGTCGGCCAGCGGCTCGCCCCGCCACAGCGCCAGCGCCGGGCCCAGGATCCGCTCGGCCTCCTCGGCACGGCCCGCGGCCAGCGCGGCGTGCGCGGCCTCGGCCGCCCCGCAGAACCGCTCGGCGTCGACCTGGTCAGGCTCGATGTCGAGCAGGTAGCCGGGCTCCCGCGTACGCAGCACCCGGGCCGGGGAGCGCGGGCTGCGCCGCGGTTCGAGCGTCCTGCGCAGATGCGAGATGTACGCCTGGAGCGTTCCCGTGGCGCTGGAGGGCGGCTCGTCCCGCCACAGCCGGTCGATGAGCTGGTCGAGCGGCACGACATGAGGCGCGTTCAGCAACAGCAGCGTCAGCACGGCCCGCTGCTTGCGGGGCCCGAGATCGAGGATCGTCCCCGTGCCGTCGGCGACCTCCAGTGTGCCGAGGAGGCGGAAGTCCAGGACGGAGCCCTGCCGGCCGTCCAGGCCCGGGCGCGGCGCCGGTATTCGCGCGCCGCCGATGCTCGTGCGCATCACAACTCCCGAGAGAGCCAGGTGGCCCAGGGCCGGATATCTGGCTCATCATACCCAGATGTCCGCTCGTTCTCGTGAGGGAAACCGCGGTCCGTCGCGTCCCTGGAACCGGCGCTGAAACCAGCGCTGGAACCTGTGCTGAACCCGGCGCTCTCCAGCAGGGCGCGCAGGCCGTCGTCCCCCGGCCCGGGGAGGAACCGCACGGCCCGGACCCCGTCCGCGCGCAGCTCCATCAGCAGGTCGTCGAGCAGGCGGCGGCCCAGCCCCCGGCCGCGATACGGCACGGCCACGGCGAGCGCGTGCAGGAGGGCCGGCCGCGGAACGTGCCGGGGCGCCCCGGTCTCCAGCAGCGCGGCGGCGAGCGGAGCGGCGGCGGCCGGATGGGCGAGGTCGGTCAGCACGTAGAGGCGGCACCGGGAGGCCGGCGCCTCGCGCAGGACCTTTTCCAGCGACGGCCCGATGATCCGGGCTCCCGGCGCGCCCGGGTGCGCCGGGACCTCGCGCAGCAGCAGTGTTCCCGGCGACGCGGCGTACCGCGGCCGGCGCTTGTTCGACGGCGACGACATCGCCCCAGCGTGCGCGGGCTGTCTTGGACACTCCTAGGACGTCTCTAGGACCCTTCCCAACGCTCCGCCGGACTCCGGCCCGGCGGGCGCAAGAGAACACCAAGACCCGGCTGCGACAACTGTCCCCGCACAGACGACGACATCCGGAGGACGGACATGCACAGCACCATCGAAGACGCGCTGCGGGGACAGGTCGCCGGCCGGGTCCTGGTCGAGGGACAGGACGGGTTCGAGGAGGAGTCCGCCGGGTTCAACCTCGCCGTGCGCCACCGGCCCGCCGTGATCGTCGCGGCGCGGGACGCCGGCGATGTGGCCGCGGCCGTACGGCTCGCCGCCGCGCACGGGCTGCCCGTGGCCGTGCAGTCGACCGGCCACGGCGCCGTGCAGGCGGCCGACGGCGCGGTCCTGATCAGCACCCGTGCGATGCGGGAGGTCGTGGTGGACCCCTCCGCCCGCACCGCCACGATCGCGGCCGGCTGCACGTGGGGCGAGGTCGTCGCCGCCGCGGCGCCGTACGGCCTGGCCCCGCTGTGCGGCTCGGCCACCGGTGTCGGCGTGGTCGGCTTCACGCTCGGCGGCGGCATCGGGCCGATCGCGCGGACCTTCGGGTTCGCGGCCGACCACGTGCGGGAGCTCACCGTCGTCACCGGGGACGGCGTGGTCCGCGCCGCCGACGCGGTCCGCGAGCCCGACCTGTTCTGGGCGCTGCGCGGCGGCAAGGCCGGGTTCGGCGTCGTCACCTCGATCACCGTGGACCTGCTGCCGCTCACCGGCCTGTACGGCGGCGGCCTGTTCTACGCCGCCGAGGACGCCGGGCGGGTCCTGCACGCCTACCGGACCTGGGCGGGCACGCTGCCGGAGACCACCACCACCTCGGTCGCGCTGCTGCGCCTGCCCCCGCTGCCCGAGCTGCCGCCGCAGCTCAGCGGCAGGTTCGTCGTCCACCTGCGGGTCGCCCACGTGGGCGAGGGGCAGGAGGCCGAGGCGCTGCTGGCCCCCATGCGGGCCGTCGCCGAGCCGGTGCTCGACGCCGTCGGGCCCCTGCCGTACGCGGCGATCGACTCCATCCACCAGGACCCGACCCAGCCCATGCCGGTCGCGGAGCGGGGCGCGCTGCTGCGCGAGCTGACGGCCGAGACCGTGGAGGCGCTGCTCGCGGTCGCCGGTCCGGCCGCGCGGGTTCCGCTGGCCGTGGTCGAGCTCCGTCAGCTCGGCGGGGCGCTCGCCCGTCAGCCCAAGGAGCCCAACGCCGTGGGCGGGCGCGACGGCGCCTTCACGCTGCTGGCCGTCGGCGCGCCGGTGCCCGAGCTGATGGACACGGCCGTCCCCGCGGCCGTACGGGCCGTGATCGAGGCCCTCGCGCCCTGGTCGACGGGCGGCGCGCTGATCAACTTCCAGGGCGGCGCCCTGGCTCCCGGGCAGATCTCCCGGGCCTGGCCGGAGGAGACGCTGCGGCGGCTGGCGAAGCTGCGCGAGGTCTACGACCCGGCGAACCTGTTCCGCTTCGGCCACGTCGTTCCCCGCCAGGGCTGAGCATGGCCTCATGAACGATGCTCGTGTGCTCGGCGTCGACGCGTGCAGGGCGGGCTGGATCGGGGTGGTCCCGCCCGCCGGCCCCGGGGACGGAGGCGCGGCCCGCGCCTACTTCGCGCCTCGCGTCGCGGACCTGGTCGCCCTGGCGGACGCGGACGGCGAGGTCGCCGTCGTGGCGGTGGACATGCCGATCGGACTGCCCGACGGTGCCCCCGGCGGCCCTCCGGGCCGGGGCCGCCGTCTCGCCGACGTCCTGACGCGCGCGGAGCTCGGCCCCCGGTGGCGGTCGGTGTTCATGACCCCGGCGCGCGCCGCGCTCGAGGCGGACGACTACGCCTCGGCCGTGGCCGTCAACCGCCGCCTGACCGGCGAGGGCGTCTCCCGTCAGGCGTTCGGGCTGAAGGAGAAGCTGCTGGAGGTCGAGGGCTGGGTGCGGGAGGCGGGCAGGCGCGTCGTGGAGGTCCACCCCGAGCTGAGCTTCGCCCGGCTCGCCGGGGCGCCCCTGCCGCATCCGAAGACGACGTGGGCGGGCGCCGAACGGCGGCGAGGACTGCTGGCGGCGGCGGGCGTCGTGCTCGCGGGCGACCTCGGCCCGGCCGGGGCGGCGGCGGGGGTCGACGACGTGCTCGACGCGGGCGCCGCCGCCTGGACGGCCCTGCGGGTGGCGTCCGGGGAGGCCCGGCCCCTGCCCGATCCTCCCGAGGTCTTCTCCGACGGCGTCCCCTGCGCCATCTGGGCCTGACGAAGGCTTCCGGGTGCGGCCGCTGCTTCACGCGGGGCGGTGTGACGGCCGCGGGCATGCCGGAGCCGTACGCCGCGCCCCCTGAGGGAGCGCGGCGTACGGCCGGGGGAGATATCAGGCGAGGTGCTCGGCGAGCCGGTCGAAGAACTGGAGCCAGCCCGCCTTCGCGGCCTCGGCGTGCGCCGCGTCGGTGTTGTAGCCCTCCTGCGTGAAAGTCATCTCCGTGCGGTCCCCGAGGTCGGTGAGCGTGACGGTCGCGACCGAGGCCACGGCGCCCTCCTGGTTGTCCGGGTCGCCGGTGGTGAACACCAGCCGCTCCGGCCCTGCGATCTCCCGGTAGACCCCGCCGAGGGGGGCCTTCGCGCCGTCCGGCGAGACGAGGCACGCGCTCCACTCGCCGCCGGGACGCAGGTCCATGGTGATCAGCGAGACCGGGGTGGTGAAGCCGTGCGGGCCGAACCACTGGCTGAAGCGCTCCGGCTCGGTCCACGCCGCGAAGACGGTCTCGCGGGGAGCGTCCAGGACGCGGGTGATGGTGTATTCGAGGTCGGGGGTGTTCGTCATCGTCATGCCCTTCGTGGTCAGGAGTTCGGACGTGCGTTCTTGCGAGGAGGCTCAGGGGAAGAGCCGGGAGAGCCAGGACCGCCAGGCGGCCTCGACCTGCTCCTGGTCGGCGTCCTCGGCGAAGACGTGGTGCCCGAGGACCACGACGTTCCCCCGCTTCGGACCGGAGTGGATGAACCGGTAGAGCCCGTCGGCGGTCCGCACGCCGAGGAAGGTCGGGAAGCCGGCGTAGTCGACCACCCCGTCCTCCGGCGCCAGCCCGTCCACCGCGAGGCGTACGGGGTCGCCCAGCCGGACCGTGGTCGGCAGCCCCAGCGCGTCCTTGATCGCCGCCCAGGCCGGCTCGGTCTCGGCCGCCTGGGGGCGTACGGCGGACACGACCGTGGCCGGGCGTCCGCGGAAGTGGGTGAGGTACTGCGCGAGCTTGTGCAGGTACATGTCCCAGCCGACGCCCATCGCCTCGAACTCGGTTTCCCAGTCGTCGCCGAGGAAGCCGTGCTGGACCAGGCGCAGGACCGTGCTGCCGTGGTCGCGTCCCTCGATGAGGTACTCGAACGCCATGAACGTGCCGTCGGGGTTCTCGTCGCCGCGGTACGCGAACCGCTTGCCCGGCTCGTACGCGGTGACGGTGGTGCCTTCGGTGTTGCCGAACATGGTGAACCGGCCGCGGCCGCCCTCGACGGGCTCGATCTCGGTGCGTCCCATGAACCAGGAGTCCACCCCCGGGCCGGTGGCGATCGCCTCCCAGACCTGCTCGGGGGTCGCGTCCAGCTCGATTTCCTTGCGCAGTTCGAACTCGTGGGGCACGCCTCAGCGCTCCTCGGTGTCGGCCGTCCGGGGGACGGCGGGATGGACGGCGACGACCAGGCGGTGATCGCGCCCGCCTTCGGCCGAATCGTCGTGGTACTTGCTCACGAGCGCGGCCACGGCGGCCGACAACTCCTCGGCGAACGCGGCCCGGTCGGCGGCCGAGGCGAAGCGCACCCGGCCGTCGATGGCGAACGTCGCGAGCTTCTTGCGTGCCTGGGACGCTCCGACGATCAGCGTGCCCACGTCGCGTACGAGCTGGGCGGCGAGCGCCAGCAGCCACCGCGCCGACAGCCGGTCGGGCGAGCGCGACGGATCGGGCGCTACCGACGCCAGCGCGGCGGGAGAGATCACGAACGAAGCCGCCGTCGCCCGCATGACGCGCTCGTTGACATTGCCCTTGCGGCGCTCCTCGACCAGCTCCACGAGGCCGTGCCGCTCCAGGGTCTTGAGGTGGTAGTTCACCTTCTGCCTCGGCAGCCCCACCTTGGCCGCCAGCATGGTCGCCGAGTTGGGCTCCGTCAGCTCGGCGAGCAACCGCGCCCGCATCGGATCCAGGGAGGCCTCCGCCGCCGCCGGGTCCTCGATCACCGCCACGTCCTTCATGCCTCAAGGATGGCTCCGACAAACAAAATTGTCAAGGCAAAGAGACGTGTCGGTAGCGAAGGCGGCGGTGGGCTGCCCGCTGTGCGGCTCGCCGGGCGGCGCCGGCACGTGCTCGCCGCGAAGACGCCGGAGCGGCGTGTCGTAGGACTCGGTCGGTGCACGGCGACGACGTACGACGCCGACAGTGCGGGCGGGAACGCGGCGCTCAGGAGCCGAGGGTGAGGAGCCCGACCAGAATCCGGTGGTCGGAGCAGGACGTGCCGCCGCAACTGTGCGGGGAGGACCGCGCGTCGCCGGTCGAGGCGGAGGCCACGTAGTCGTCCTCGTGGCTGAAGATCATGTCGATCTTCCCTCCGGTGCCGCACGGGCCGCCGCCGTTGGCCCCCTCCTCCGTCGTCTCGCCGTACCCGGTGCAGTAGACGGGGTCGGCGTCGTCCACCTCTCGGTAGTGGCCGGTGTTGTTGCGATTGTCGGGGGTGTTCACCTGGGCGGAGTAGTACGGGTCCATCCGCGCCCAGTCCGGGCCCACGTTGAAGTCACCCGCGAGGATCACCTGGTCGCCGTCGGCGCGGTAGCCGTCGACGTGGCCGAAGATCGCCTTGAGCTGCGTCGCCCGGTAGGCGTCGACGAAGGTGGCGTGGACGGTGCAGAACCGCAGCCGCGGCGGGCTCTTCAGCGGTGCGCACAGGAGATGGCGCGGCTCGTTCCCGTCGTAGGGCAGGGTGAACCGGTCGGCCGGCCCGAGCGGCTGCTTGCTGAACAGCGCGATGCCGTAGTCCTTGCCGCCGCACGGGCCGCCCGACCGGCCGGGGATGGTGGTCTCGAACCGGGCGAAGTCGGCCGGGTCCACCGGCCAGTCCACCGCGCGCAGCTGGGTGATCATGGCGGTGAACTGCTGCGCGCACACCTCGTTCAGCGAGGCGAAGACGGCGCGGTTGTCCTGGATCGACTGGACGGCCGCGGCCACGAGCCCGTCTGTGGTGGAACCGTGGTGCATGGCGTTGCCCGCGATGTTCCAGTGCCAGACGCGGTACGAGGTCGTGGCCCGCGCCGCGTGCGCCGGCGGGGACGCCAGTGCGGGCAGCAGCGCAGCCAGGGCCACCGCGGCCCATTTCAGCCCTATCACGTCATTCCCCAAAGTCGTCGGCTGTCACGTAGGTGATCATGCCACTTCGGGTGCACCACTACGGCCCGGCACTCCAGAGCCCAGGACGGGGCCGGGACGGGGAGTGCGGCCGGACATATGCCGGCACCTCCACGCCGGAGTATGACCGGCGCGGTCCGTCGCGTCACCGCGCCCGAGTGCCAAGTCGGCCTTATCCACTCATTACGCCTATAACGTTGTGCGACTGATCTGTCACGCGATGTAATCACATCGGCGATGGGCCGGACCTACTGGCTCCGAAGGAGTGAATATGACGTTCACAGCTATGAACCCCACGTCCATGGCGACCACGCTGGGGTACGGCGCTCAGCACCAGATCTCGCCCCTGCAGCAGCTCGGTCAGCAGATCCCGGCGATGCAGCAGCAGCTGTCGCCGCTGGCGATGATCCAGCAGGAGGAGCACATCCTCCCGCAGGAGCACCTGGTGAGCCCGGTGACCTTCTGGACCAAGGTCGCGCGCTACAGCGTGCGTTACGGCGCTCCCGCGGCCCGCCAGATGCTGGAGGGCGTGCTCTACCAGCACCAGGTCCGGGAGCAGATCCAGCAGCAGGTTCAGCAGCAGATGCTTCCGCCGCAGGTTCTGCAGGCCCTGCAGGCCATCCAGGCCCAGGCCCAGCAGATCCCGCAGGTCTACGGCCAGCCGTACGCCGCCCAGGCCTACGCGCAGCACCCCGGCCAGCAGGCCCTTCAGTTCGGCGCCCCGTCCATCCACGGCGCGTACGGGCAGCAGGTCCCGCTGACCATGCAGCCGCTGTCGCAGGTCTACGGCCAGGCCTACGGCCAGCCGTACGGCCAGGGCTACGGCCAGGGCTACGGCCAGCTGCACCAGCAGGCCGCTCAGCAGGTCCCGGTGCCGGCCGGTGCCGCACTCTGATCGGAGGAACACCGTGGAGTCGATGGGTCCCGGGATGGGTCCGGTGACGCCCCCGGCCGTGGGAGTCGCGACGGGGCATCCGGCGCCGGTCGCGCCGCTGCAGGCGCACTGCGCCGTGACGCTCCAGCGGCTGTACGGCTGGCTGCAGGCGTCACTCCCGCAGGCGCCCCAGGTCGCGGGGATCATCCCGCTGCTGGTGCAGGCGGTACAGCTGTACCGGGCCGGGCGGTACGACGCGTGCCTGGCGCAGATCCAGTTCGCGCTCGGCGCCGTCGCCCCCGGGCGGCCCACGGTTCCACTGCTGTGACGTGATCACCTCGGTGGCCCGGACCGGTCGGCGGCCGGTCCGGGCCCCCGCCGTCCCGAGACCGGCGAAATGTGATGACAGAGCCTGAACCGCCCGCCGCGCCGTACGCGGCGCGGCCGGCCACACCAGCCTGAGCTGGGGAGAGTCGGAGACGTTTGTGACCAGTAACGACAAGCCCAAGGACGGAAGCGAGGAGCCGCGCCCGGCGTCCCCGCGGGGGCGGCAGGCGTCCCGCCAGGCGCCGCAGCCGGTGGAGCCCCGGCCGCGGCGCTACATGGTGGCCGCGCTGCCCCAGCCGCATCCGGCGGCGCCGGGAGCAGCCGTGCCGGCTCTCGACGGCGACACGGTGCGCAGGCTGCTGGAGGACGACCCCGAGGTGCGCGTGCTGCGCCGCCTGCGGGGGACGGCGGGGAACCCGGGGGCTCAGGCGCCCGGGTTTCCCGCTGTGGTCGTGGCGGAGATGACCGCCGAGCACGCCGAGGCGCTGCGGCGGCAGTATCCGCAGCTCTACTTCGAGCGCGACCGGCTGCTCACCTACAGCGACGTGCCGCAGCCGCCGCGCAGGCGGCGGCCCGCTCCGGCGGTGGTGCCGCCGGGTGTGGTGAGCACGTTCGCCTTCCTGGTCAGGGACGCGGACGGCACGCCGCTGCCCGGCGCGAGCGTCCTGGTGACCGGGCACGGCTGGCCCGCCCAGACGTCCACGGGGGCCGACGGCCGCGCCGTGGTCACGATGGTGGGGGAGACTCCGGAGTCGATCACCGGGGTGACGGTCCGGCCGCGCTCCGGCTACTGGAGCGTCCACATCGACCGCCCCGCCCTGTCCACGACCCGGGACAACCTGATCGAGCCGATACGCCTGTCGGAGACCTTCAGCGGTTTCCCCGGCAAGCAGGTCTTCGGCTGGGGCCAGCAGGCGATGAACCTCGACCGCCTGCCGCCCACGCTGCGCGGCGCGGGGGTCAGGATCGCCATCATCGACTCCGGGGCCGACGTACGGCACCCCGACCTGCGTGACCGCGTCCGCGCCGGCGTCGACCTCGTCGGCGGCGAGCCGGACGGCTGGTCCGTCGACGCCGCCTACCACGGCTCCCACTGCGCGGCCGTCGTCTCGGGCGCCGACGACGGCCGGGGCGTCGTCGGCTTCGCGGTCGAGGCCGAGGTGCACGCCTGCAAGATCTTCCCGGGCGGGCGGTTCAGCGACCTCATCGAGGCGCTCGACTACTGCATCGAGCAGCGGATCGACGTCGTCAACCTGAGCCTGGCGAGCAGGCACCACTCCCCGCTCGTCGCCGCGAAGATCGAGCAGGCGCGCGAGGCGGGGGTGGCGTGCGTGGTGGCCGCCGGCAACGACGGGGGACCGGTCGGCTTCCCCGGCGTCCTGCCCGGCGTCCTGACGGTCGCGGCCGTCGGCAAGGCCGACGCGTTCCCGCCCGGCACCGCCCACGAGGCCGAGATCCGCGGGCCGATGACCGGCGACGGCTACTTCTCGCCGCGCTTCACCTGCCACGGCCCCGAGATCGACGTGTGCGCCCCGGGCGTGGCCGTCCTGTCGGCCGTGCCCCCGGACGGGTACGCCGCCCTGGACGGCACCTCCATGGCAGCGCCGCACGTCGCCGGCCTCGCGGCCCTGGTGCTCGCCCACCACGGCGACTTCCGGGGCCCCTTCAGCGGGCGGGACGCCCGGCGGGTCGATCACCTCTTCCACATCATCAGGTCGAGTTGCGTCCCGCTGAACTTCGGCGACCTCCACCGCACCGGGGCGGGGATGCCGAACGCGCTGCGCGCTCTCGCGCCCGCGCTCGCGCAGCTCACGCCCGAGCCGGTCGAGGCCGACACGCTGCTCGGGCAGCTCACCGAAGAGATGACCGGCGCGGGACTGCTCGTGCCGGGAGCCTGGGAGCCGGGCGGCGAGTCCGGGCAGACGGGCCAGGGCGGCCAGGCGGGCCCGGGATCGCAGTCCGGCATGGGATCACAGCCGGGCATGGCCACGCAGGCGGCGTACGGCGCGGGCACGACGGCCAACGGGCCGGTGCCCGGCGGTCTCGTCAGAGGCGGCCCGCGCGGGCGCGCCACGGCGACCGGCCAGGGCGGGGCGCCCGGCGGGACACGGGGCAAGCGAGGGGGCGCGGGCACCGCCCGGCCGTACGCCACCGGGCCCGGCGGAGGCCGCACACCCGGCGGCGCGGCCGGCGACGTCCCGGCGGGTCCCCGTACGGCCAACGGCACGCCGGCGGGCGGGACCGGCCCGGCCGGAGGAGAGCAGGCGGCCATGGCCTGGCTGCGGGAGGAGATGCGGGCCGCGGGGCTCCTCGGCGAGGACCCGGCCGACCCGGCGGACTGACAAGCCCGTGAACCGAAAACGCCCGTGGGCTGAGGACGCCCGCCGCACGAGGGCGTGGGGCGCGGACTCCCGGGGGCTCGGCCGGAGCCCCCGGGCACCGGCTCCGCCACCGGGCCCGTCCCCGGCGCCGCGGCCTTCGGCATGCACGCACAGGCCGCCGGAGAGCGGGCCGAGGTCTCAGTACGACTCGTAGGCGGGGCCGGCGAGCTGGGCCACGTCCTCCGCGCCGTCCCCGATGAGCTTCGCCCCCAGGTCGGCGAGGGCCCGTCCGGCCGCCAGTTCGTCGCCGATCTCGGGCACGGGCCGGTCGGCCGGGTTGCGGCGAGCTCGGCCGACGCTCTCATGGCGTCGTCCCGCGGGCGTGTAGAGCACGGCGGTCGCGGTGGTGACGTCGTCGTTGTCGTCCTCGTTCACGAAGATCTCGACGGTCCAGCGCTTCGATTCCATGTCGGACCACCTCCAGGACTCCAGCATCCCTCCCGGTCGCACGGCCCCGGCACCGGCCCCGGGCTGAGGACCTACGACCCTGGAGGGCCGCGGCCGCCGGTGGTCACATGGAGGAGGCTCCAGGTCGCACGGCCAAGAGAGGGAGGAAGGAGCGTCCATGTCCGGCCCGATCATCGTCGGCACCGACGGTTCGCCCGCCGCGACGGCCGCCGTGCGGTGGGCCGCGGACGACGCCGCCCGCCGCGGCTGCCCGCTGCGCTTCGTCTCGGTCGTGGACCACTGGGCGTACGGCATCCCGAAGCTCCCCACCTCGGGCGGCGACCCGCTCACCGCGCACGCCGAGCGGGCGCTGTCCGCCGCGGAGGCCGTGGCCCGCGAGCGGCAGCCGGACGTGAAGATCAGTACGGAGATCATCGAGGGCGTTCCCTCCCGCGTCCTGCGGGACAAGGCCAAGGAAGCCGTCGAGATCGTGCTCGGCAGCAGGGGACTGGGCGGCTTCGCCGGCATCGTCCTCGGGTCGGTCAGCACCAACGTCGCCGGGCACGCCCCCTGCCCGGTCGTCGTCGTACGGCCCGGGTGGAGCGGCGGGAGGGGGGAGATCGCGGTGGGCGTGGACGACTCGCCCGAATGCGAGCCCGCCCTGGCGTACGCCTTCGAGCAGGCCAGGGCACACGGCGACGCGCTGCGGACCGTGCACGCCTGGCACCTGCCCGCCCATCCGCTCGCGCCCGAGATCACCTACGACGTGGAGGAGGTGCGCGAGGCCCACCGGCGCGTCACGCGGGAGAAGCTGGCGGACCCGCGGAAGCGGTATCCCGAGGTGCCGGTGCGCGAGGAACTCGCCTACGGGCATCCGGTCGACGCGCTCGTCCAGGCGTCGCGCGGTGCCGGCCTGCTCGTGGTCGGCTCCCACGGCAGAGGCGCGGTGGGCTCGGCGATGCTCGGCTCGGTCAGTCGGGGAGTGCTGAACCACGCCGAGTGCCCGGTCGCCGTCGTACGGTCCCCGTCGGCGGCCTGAGCCGAGCGACCGGGCCCGAGCCGAGGCAGCCTGCGCCGAGCGAGTGACCTGGGCCGAGCGAGCGGTGACCTGGGCCGAGCGCGCCCAGGCCCGTCCGCGCGGCACGGACGGGCCCGGCGTGGACCGCTTCAGCTCCGCTATCAGCTCTGCTGCTGCCCGGCTCCCGGCTTCTCGATCGGGATTCGCCTGCGCTCCTCCCGCTCCTCGGCGAGCCGCACGCTCACCTCGAGGATCCCCTTGTCATAGGTGGCCTTCACGTCGTTCTCGTCCACGTTCGGCGGCAGCACGATCGACCGGGTGAAGGCTCCGTACCGGAACTCGGTGCGGTGCGCCTGCCGCTCCTCGTGGCGGCGCTCGGCGTGGATGGTCAGCACGCCGTTCGAGACACTGATCTCCACGTCCTTGTCCGGGTCGATTCCGGGTAGTTCGGCGCGCAGCACATACCGGCCGTCCTTCACGTAGTCCTCGAGCCGCATCTGCTGCCCGGCCATCGGCCGGAGCGCGGCCATCGGCGCCTCCAGCAGGTCGAACAGGTCGGGAACCAGACCTCTGGACTCCCGTCGCATCGGAACGCTCATGCCTGTCACCTCCGTCCGGCAGGACTCGTCAGGAAAGAAATACCCGGTATAAATCGGACAAATCGCCACGACGGGGCCACTGTCCGGCCCGTGATGCAGGATGGTGATCGTGCTACCCGAAGAGCTCTATCGAGGCACCGGTCCCGGCCCGATCACTCCGGACGGGTGCGCGGTCGACTACTACGCGACGCTCGCGCCCGGAGGCGAACCCGAGATCGTCCACGCCGCGATCCCGGAGGGCGCGGCGATCCTCGAACTCGGCGCGGGGGCGGGCCGGATCACCCACGCCCTCCTCGCGCTCGGCCACGAGGTGGTCGCCGTGGACGAGTCGCCCGAGATGCTCGCGCACATCCAGGGCGCGGAGACGGTCCTGTCCCGCATCCAGGACCTGTCCCTGCCCCGGACGTTCGACGTGGTCCTGCTGATGTCGTACGTGATCGACACCGCCGACGACGATCTGTGCCGGGCGTTCCTGCGGACCTGCCGCCGCCACGTCGCCCCGGGCGGGCGCGTGATCCTCCAGCGCCAGCCGCCCGAGTGGTACGACACGGTGGGGCCCTCGGAGACGCGCGGCGACGGACGGGTGGTCCGGATGACGGACGTGAGCCGGCCCGAGCCGGATCTGCTCTCCGCGACGATGGAGTACGTCCTGGGGGACCGGCGATGGACGCACACGTTCGTCAGCAGGCGCCGCACGGACGACCGGTTCGAGGAGTTGCTGCGCGAGGCCGGGCTCACGATGGAGGGCTTCCTCGGCGGCGATCGTAGATGGGTGCGGGCGGCGCCGGCATGACGCGACCGGCCCGCGGCGAAGGGAGTGCGCGATGAGGTTCGTACGCGAAGGAGAGATGAAGGCCACCCGGCCGGGACCGGACAGGTTCACCGACGGCGTGTGGGAGGCGGAGGCGCTGCCGGCGCTGGAGCCGGACGGCCTGCGCGCCCAGCGGTTCTCCTACGACCCGCAGGCCCGCTCCGGCTGGCACACCCACGACGGGGAGCAGGCGCTGTACGTGCTGTCGGGGCGCGGGGTGGTGACGCGCTGGGGCGAGACCAAGGGCACGCCCATCGGGCCGGGCGACTGGGTCCACGTGCAGCCGGGCGAGAAGCACTGGCACGGCGCCGTCGACGACGACACGCTGGTGCACATCGCCGTCACGGCGAGCGGCAAGACCCATTGGCACGGGCCGGTGACCGACGAGGAGTACCGCGCCGGCCTGGGCTGAGCGGCGGCCGGACGGCTTCGGCGGGGGCCGGCCGGATGAGCCCGGCCGGACGTGTTTCGGCGGGCGCCGGCCGGTGAGAACGCCCAGGATGAACGCACGATTCGACTACCCGGAGCCGCCCGGCCCGGCCTTCCTCTTCGATCTCGACGGCACCTTGATCGATAGCGTCTACCAGCACGTCATCGCCTGGCGCACCGCTCTTCGCGGGGTCGGCATCGACCTGTCGGTGTGGCGCATCCACCGCAGGATCGGCATGAGCGGCGGGCTGCTCGTCAACGCGTTGCTGCGGGAGACCGGCGTCTCCCTGAGCGACGAGCAGATCGAGGACCTGCAGCAGGCGCACGCCGAGGCGTATCTGGAGCAGATCGACTCGGTGCGCCCGCTGCCGGGCGCGACCGAGCTGCTGAAGCGGCTGTCGGACAACGACATCCGCTGGGCGATCGCGACCAGCAGCCGGGCCGACACCGCCCGGCACGCGCTGGACATGCTCGGGCTGCCGCCCGACGTGCCGCTCGTCGACCGCGACCAGGTCCGCCGGGCCAAACCCGACCCGGACCTGTTCCTCGCGGGCGCCGCACTGCTGGACGTCGAGCCGAGGTTCACCATGGTCGTCGGCGACAGCGTGTGGGACCTGCTGGCCGCGCGGCGCGCCGGCGCGCTGGGCGTCGGGCTGCTGTCCGGCGGCTACGGCAGGGACGAGCTGGAGCGCACCGGCGCCTTCCGCGTGTACGCCGACCCCGCCGACCTGCTGACGCGCCTCGACGAGGTCGGCGTGCGGATCCGCTCCTGACGCGCCCCGGCCGCCCTGCGAGGTCCGCCCCGCGGGGTCCGGCCGGCAAAGTCCGGCCTGCGGGGTCCGGCCGGCGTGACGCGGCTCAGCCGGTGACGATGACGAGGTCGGCCCGGGAGCGCACGTCGTGGCGGGCGTAGTACCGCTCCTCCTGCCCGGCCCAGCGCCGCCAGTGGGGCGCGTACAGCTCGCCGTCGCGGGCGAGGGCCCGCGTCCTGCGGACCTCCTCACCGGCCTCCAGCCACACCAGCCCGCTGAGGTACGGCCCCGCCTCGCGGGCGCCGCAGCCGACGCCCTCGACCACGACGGCGTCCGCCTCGGGGACCTCGTGCCATTCCGCGTACCGGCCCCGCGTCCAGTCGTAGCGCCGCCAGCGTGCCCGGTCCCCGCGGCCCAGAGGGCGCAGCACCCACTCCAGCAGGGCGTCCACCCCGGCCTGCAGGCCGTCCCAGCCGTCGTACAGGTCGTCCATGCGGACGACCGGCGCGGTGAGCGCCCTGGCGACGGCGGCGGCCAGCGTCGACTTGCCCGCACCCGAGCGCCCCTCGACGGCCAGGACGCGGGTGCCGGCCGCGCGGGCGGGCCGCGTGCGCAGCCAGCGCGCGACGGTGGCGGGATCGGGGGTCACGCGCGCCGAGCCTAACCGAGCACCGGCGCGCCGAGTCCCGTCACCCCTGGTGGGGGCTGACTCCCGCGATGGACAGGACGAGGAGCCGCTGTGCGTCGGCGGCGGGGTCCGGGTGGTGTTCCGTGGCCAGGGCGATGCCGGTGATCAGGGCGAGCAGGTCGCCGATGGTCACGCCCGGTGCAAGCGCGCCGTCGCCCGCGGCGCGGCGCACCAGTGGGTCGCCCGCCTCGGTGAGCTGCGCCGAGCAGCAGTGCTCGTGCGCCGTGTCGGGGCCGGCCGCGTGTTCTCGGGTCAGCGCGGTGGTCAGCCCTCGTATGGTCGCCGCGTCCGCGAGGACGGCGCTCAGCCATTCCAGCAGCGCGGCCCGGGTGTCGGCCCGGCCGGTCAGCTCGCGGGCATGGGCGCACAGAGCCTCGACCCGTTCGCGGAAGACCGCCTCGAGCAGCGCGTGGCGGTTGGGAAAGTGCCGGCGCACGGTGGCGGATCCGACGCCCGCGGTGCGGGCGATCTGCTCCAGGGACGCGTCGGGGCCCTCCGCGGCGATCGCCTCCTTCGCCACGGCGAGCAGGCGCGCGTAGTTGCGCCGGGCGTCCGCACGCTGGACGGGCATGGTGTCACCTCATCGGTTGCTAAGTGGCGGGGCCCGCCGTATCTTACCGAAGCATAAACGGCGGGGTCCGCCGTTTAGTTGACCCACACCACAGGAGGGGCCTCATGCCCACCGATTCCACACCCGTACTGGTCGCCGGCGCCACCGGACGGCAGGGCGGGGCCACCGCCCGTGCCCTGCTCGCGAACGGTGTTCCCGTCCGGGCGCTGGTCCGTGACCCGGCGACCGAGCGGGCGAGGGCGGTCGAAGCGCTCGGCGCCGAACTGGTCACCGGCGACCTCGACGACCGCGACTCGTTGATCGGGGCCGCGCGAGGGGCCCGGGCCGTCTTCTCGGTGCAGATGCCTCAGCTGAAGGGAGACGCCCTCGACTTCGAACGCGAGCTGGCCCAGGCCGTCAACCTGATCGAAGGCGCGCTGGCCGCGGGCGTGCCGCAGTTCGTGCACACGTCCGTCTCCGGCGCGGATCGACACACCGAGGCCCCCGGCTGGGCCGAAGGCCGCTGGGCGCAGATGGAGCCCTACTACGCCGCCAAGGCCGGCATTCAGGACCGGGTGCGTGAGGCGGGCTTCACGCACTGGACGATCATCAAGCCGGGTTTCTTCATGGAGAACTTCCTCCCGTCCATGGCGTACCTGCTCCCTCGCGGCGTCGAAGGGGGCATCGTGACCGTGCTGAAGCCCGGCACCCGGCTCTCCCTCGTCGCGGTCGACGACATCGGCGCGGCGGCCGCCGCGGCCATCGCCGCGCCGGAGCGGTTCCACGGGGTCGAGCTGGAACTGGCCAGTGACTACCGGACGCTGAGGGAGATCGCGGGGGTCCTCTCCAAGGCTCTGGGCGCCGAGCTGACCGCACCGGACATGACGATGGAGGAGGCGGTCGCCGCGGGGATGCCGGAAGCCGGCGTCACTTCACACGAATTCATCGACACGGTCGGTCAGCCCGCCCGCCCCGAGTACGCGCGGGCCCTCGGCATCCCGCTCACGACCTTCGAGGAATGGGCGCACGGACACCTGAAGGCCGCGGCCTGACACTGCCCGGGGGCGGTCACGGAGCGGCCCGGAGGGGCCGGCCGGTCCCTCCGGGCCGCTCGTGGAAGCCCTTGCCCGTCCCGCTACACGCCGGCGCGGGTGGGGCGGCGGATGTCGCTGCTCTGCTCCTGCCACTCGGGGGTCTCCCGCCCCTTCTCCTCGGCCATCTCCTCCATGCGCAGGGCGATCCCGATCGCGAAGAAGGTCGGCGCCCACTCGCCGACGAACAGCGCCCAGCGGTCGGCGCGTTCGATGCCGGCCGCCTCGTATTTGTTCGAGATGATCCACGAGGCGATCGACATGCCGATCGACCCCAAAGCGGCGCCGTACATCACGTTGGAGCGCAGTCCCATTTTGTGGAGTGTGCTGATCATGCGTGTCCCCCTTGTGGTGATTTGCCCCGATTCGGGGCGTACCCGGCCTGTCCTCCCGTAACCCGGCCGACCCCACGACGCCATGCCATACTCGCGACCGCGCATGAGGCGAGGGCGGCCGGGTAGCCGTCCAGCCGGACCAGGAGGGAAGTCATGGAAGTTCTGGGCATCGACATCGGCGGTTCCGGGATCAAGGGCGCCACGGTGGACACGGCCGCCGGCGTGCTCACCCGGGAGCGCCTGCGCATCCCGACGCCGCGGCCCGCCGCGCCGGGGGCCGTCGCCCAGGCCGTACGCGAGATCGCGGAGCACTTCTCCTGGACCGGCCCGATGGGCGTCACCTTCCCCGGAGTGGTCCTCGACGGGGTCGTCAGGACGGCGGCAAACGTGGACAAGTCGTGGATCGGCGTGAAGGGCGCCGAGCTGTTCGGCGAGCAGGCGGTCGTGCTCAACGACGCGGACGCGGCCGGCGTCGCCGAGATGACCTTCGGCGCGGGCCGGGACCGGCATGGGGTCGTGCTCATGCTGACCTTCGGCACCGGCATCGGCAGCGCGCTCTTCGTGGACGGGGCGCTGGTGCCCAATACCGAGTTCGGCCACATCGAGATCCGCGGCAAGGAGGCCGAGCACCGCGCCTCCGACCGGGTGCGCGAGGAGGAGGACCTGGGCTGGGACAAGTGGGCCCGGCGCGTCGAGGAGTACCTCGGGCACATGCGCGACCTGCTGTCGCCCACCCTGATCGTCATCGGCGGGGGCGTGAGCAAGAAGGCCGACAGGTTCCTGCCGTACATCGACCTCGGGGACACCCCGGTGGTGCCCGCCGTGCTGCGGAACGAGGCCGGGATCATCGGCGCGGCGATGGCCGCCGCCGGGGCCGCGCGCAGGCCCTGAGGTCTCCCGGGCGATAGAAGTCCCTTATTCCTACCTGGACAGCGGGTAATATCGCTGCCATGATGATCCCATGGATTCCTCGGGGAGGTTGACCCAGCGCCGGCACATCGACCTGCTGCGCGTCTGCGCCGCCGCCTGTTGACGACCGCGGTCACCACCGTCCGGTACGCCACGAGGCAAGGAGAGGGGCATGTCCCACCAGAACGTGATCGACTTTGTGGAGCGCAGGCGCGAGCAGGGCCATGAGCCCCCCGACCTCGGGCAGGGATCCGTGCTCGGCGTGCTGCCGGTGCCGGAGACCGGCGCCGTGCTGATGATCGTGGGCTACCTGGTGCCCGCCGGGGTCCCGGCGGACGTGCCGGAGCCGCCGGCCGCCGCACTGCCGAGACGCGCGGCCCCCGGTGAGGAGGAACTGGTCCTGGACCGGGCCGCGCGGGTGGCCCGGGCCGGCGGCGAGGAGATCGAGCTGACCTTCCGGGAGTTCGAGCTGCTCGACTACCTCAGCTCGGCCCCCGGCCGGGTCTACAACCGCCGCCAGCTCATGGCGGCCGTCTGGGACCGGTACGACGACGAGGGCGGCCGCACGGTCGACGTGCACATCCTGCGGCTGCGCCGCAAGCTGGGCCGGCACGCGGGCCGGATCGTGACCGTGCGCAACGTGGGGTACAAGTACCAGCCGCCGCGCCGCCGCTGACACCGCCCGGAAAGGGCCGCAGAAAAACGGCTGGCAGATCGGCGGGGGGCGTTGCCTATCCTTGAGCATGGAATGAACACGCTCGCCGATCTCCAGGCCCGCCTCCCCGACCTGATGCTGCGCGACCAGCGCAGGCTGCGCCGCCGTCTCGACGGCATGCGCCGGGTCCGCGACCGCGCCGCCCGCCAGTCCGTCGTCCAGGAGATCGCGGGGGACGTGGAGGCCGCGGAACGCCGCGTGGCCGCGCGCCGCGCGGCCGTCCCCGCCCTCAGCTACCCGCCCGAGCTGCCGGTCAGCCGGCACAAGGACGACCTGCTCACCGCCATCAGGGACCACCAGGTCGTCATCGTGGCCGGTGAGACCGGCTCGGGGAAGACCACCCAGATCCCCAAGATCTGCCTGGAGCTCGGCCGGGGGGTCCACGGGCTCATCGGCCACACCCAGCCGCGCCGCATCGCCGCCCGCACGGTCGCCGAGCGCATCGCCGAGGAGCTGTCGATCGAGCTGGGGGAGGCGGTCGGCTACAAGGTCCGCTTCACCGACCACTCCAGCGACGGGACCTTGGTCAAGCTGATGACCGACGGCATCCTGCTCGCCGAGATGCAGACCGACCCGCTGCTGCTGCAGTACGACACGCTGATCATCGACGAGGCGCACGAGCGCAGCCTCAACATCGACTTCATCCTCGGCTATCTCAAGCAGCTCCTGCCCAAACGGCCCGACCTCAAGGTGGTCATCACCTCCGCGACCATCGACCCCGAGCGGTTCGCCCGGCACTTCGCCCGCCCGGGCGGGGAGCCGGCGCCCGTGATCGAGGTGTCCGGACGCACCTATCCCGTGGAGGTGCGCTACCGCCCGGTCGACGAGGACGACGACCAGACCCAGGCCATCGTCGACGCGGTGGACGAGCTGTGCGCCGAGGGGCCGGGCGACATCCTGGTCTTCCTCAGCGGCGAGCGGGAGATCCGCGACACCGCCGACGCGCTCAAGGGCCGTCCCGAGGAGGTCCTGCCGCTGTACGCGCGGCTGTCGGCCGCCGAGCAGCACCGGGTCTTCCAGCCCCACCGGGGGCGGCGGATCGTGCTGGCCACCAACGTCGCCGAGACCTCGCTGACCGTGCCGGGCATCAAGTACGTGGTCGATCCGGGCACGGCGCGGATCTCCCGCTACAGCCACCGGCTGAAGGTCCAGCGGCTGCCGATCGAACCGGTCTCCCAGGCGTCGGCCAACCAGCGCAAGGGCCGCTGCGGCCGTACGTCGGACGGCGTGTGCATCCGGCTCTACTCGGAGGAGGACTTCCTCTCCCGGCCGGAGTTCACCGACCCCGAGATCCTCCGTACGAACCTGGCGAGCGTCATCCTGCAGATGACCTCGCTGGGCCTGGGCGACGTCGCGGCGTTCCCGTTCGTGGAGCCGCCGGACAGCCGTCAGATCAGGGACGGCGTCAACCTGCTGCTGGAGCTCGGCGCCCTCGCGGACAAGGAGGCGGGCCGGGAGACCGGAAAGGGCACGCAGCTCACGCCGCTCGGGCGCAAGCTGGCCCAGCTCCCGGTGGACCCCCGCCTCGCCCGGATGGTGCTGGAAGCCGACAAGAACGGCTGCGCCCGCGAAGTGATGATCATCGCGGCCGCGCTGTCGATCCAGGACCCGCGCGAGCGGCCGGCCGACAAGCAGCAGGCGGCCGACGAGAAGCACCGCCGCTTCGCCGACAAGGAGTCGGACTTCCTCACCTACCTCAACCTCTGGAACCACCTGCGCGACAGGCAGAAGGAGCTGTCGTCGAGCGCGTTCCGGCGGCTGTGCAAGGCCGAATACCTCAACTACCTGCGGGTGCGCGAGTGGCAGGACATCGACAGCCAGCTCCGCCAGGTGGCCAAGACCCTGGGCATCGTGCCGGGCAGCGTGCCGGCCGACCCCCAGCGGATCCACCAGTCGCTGCTGGCCGGCCTGCTGTCGCACATCGGGGTCAAGGACGTCGTCGAGAAGCGCAGGCAGGACGGCCGCAGGCCGATCACGGAGTACATCGGCGCCCGCAACGCCCGCTTCGCGATCTTCCCCGGCTCGGCCCTGGCCAAGGCGCAGCCGCAGTGGGTGATGTCGGCCGAGCTGGTGGAGACCTCCCGGCTGTGGGCGCGTGTCAACGCCAAGATCGAGCCCGGCTGGATCGAGCCCCTCGCACAGCACCTGGTCAAGCGCACCTACAGCGAGCCGCACTGGGAGAAGGACCAGGCCGCCGTCGTCGCGCTGGAGAAGGTGACGCTGTACGGCGTGCCGATCGTGACCGAGCGGAAGGTCAACTACGGCCGCATCGACCCCGAGCTGAGCCGGGAGCTGTTCATCCGGCACGCGCTGGTCGACGGCGACTGGCGCACCCACCACAAGTTCTTCCACGAGAACCGCAAGCTGCTCGAGGAGGTCGAGCGGCTCGAGGAGAAGGCCCGACGCCGTGACATCCTCGTGGACGACGAGACGCTGTTCGACTTCTACGACCAGCGGATCCCGGCCGACGTGGTCTCGGGCAGGCACTTCGACAGCTGGTGGAAGAAGGCGTCGCGGGAGACGCCCGACCTGCTGACGTTCTCGCCGGAGATGCTCGTCAACGACAGCGCCGGGGTCAGCGCCAGGGACTATCCAGACGCCTGGCGGCAGAACGGCCAGCGGATGCGGCTGACCTACCGCTTCGAGCCCGGCGCGGTGGAGACGGGCGAGGCCGACGGCGTGACCGTCCACATCCCGCTCGCCGTGCTCAACCAGGTCGACCCGACCGGCTTCGACTGGCAGATCCCCGGCCTGCGCGAGGACCTGGTCACCGCGCTCATCCGGTCGCTGCCGAAGAACCTGCGCCGCAACTTCGTGCCCGCCCCCAACTACGCCAAGGCCGTGCTGGAACGCGTACGGCCCGGCGGCGAGCCGCTCATCGAGGCGCTGGAGCGCGAGCTGCGGGCGCTGACCGGGGTCGAGGTGCCGCGCGACGCGTGGGCCCTCGACCAGCTCCCCGCCCATCTGCGGATCACCTACCGGGTCATCGACGACCGCAAGCGCACGGTGGACGAGGACAAGGACCTGGAGGCGCTCAAGCGGCGGCTCGCGCCGAAGCTGCGCGCCACGCTGTCGAAGGCCGCCGACGACCTCGAACGCGACGGCCTGCACGGCTGGACGATCGGCACGCTGCCGAAGGTGTTCGAGCAGGGCAGGCTGCGGGCCTACCCGGCCCTGGTGGACGAGGGCACGAGCGTCGCGGTCCGGATGTTCGAGACCGAGCGCGAGCGCGACCGGGCCATGTGGGCGGGCACCAGGAGGCTGCTGCTGCTCAACGTGGTCAACCCGGCCAAGGCCATCCTGCGGACCCTGACCACGGCGCAGAAGCTCGCCCTCAGCCGCAGCCCGCACGGCGGGGCCGCCGCGCTGTTCGACGACTGCACGGCGTGCGCCGCCGACAAGCTGATGGCGGAGGTGGGCGGACCCGTCTGGGACGAGGCCGGATTCGAGCGGCTGCGCGACCACGTGCGCGCCTCGCTGTTCGAGACGACCGAGGAGGTCGTCTCGCGCGTGGAGCGCGTCCTGGCGGCGTGGCACGCCGCGCAGGGCCGGCTGGGCACGCTGGGCGGCGGCGTGGCCGATCTCAAGGCCGACATCGCCGACCAGCTCGACGGGCTGGTGCACGACGGGTTCGTCACCGAGACGGGCCACGACCGGCTGCCGGACGTGCACCGCTACCTGCGGGCGGTCGAACGCCGGCTCGACAAGCTGCCGGACGACCCGCGCCGCGACCGCGAGTGGATGCACCGCGTGCACGACGTCGAGGACGAGTACCGCGACCTGCTCGACCGGCTGAAGCCCGCCGAGCGGGACGCCGAGGCCGTGCGGGACATCCGGTGGATGATCGAGGAGCTGCGGGTCAGCTTCTTCGCCCAGCAGCTCGGCACCCCTACCCCGGTCTCCGAGAAGCGCATCCGCAAGGCCATGCAGCAGGTCGAGGAGGCGGCCCGGACGTCGTAGCCGGCGGCTCAGCGACCGAGGGCGGCGCCGATCAGCGCGCGAGGATCGGCCGCCCCGGCGAGCACGCCCGACGGGAGCAGGTCGATCAGGTGGGCGTGTCCGAAGTTGGAGCCCCACTCCACCGTCTCGACGGGGTGCCCGCGCTCGCGCAGTCCGTCCGCCCACGGCGCGCCCTCCTCGACCTCGACCACCGGCACGGACCGCCAGGTGTCGAAGCCGGTGCCGCTGCCGAGCGCCCAGCGCGGCGCGCCGATCGCCTCGCCGGGCGTCTGGCCGTGCGCGAGCAGGCGGGTGACCAGCTGCAGCAGGATCTGCGGCTGCGCGTCGCCGCCCATCGTGCCGAGGACCGTGCGCAGCGTCCCGTCCGGCCGGGTGACCAGCGCCGGGCACAGCGTGTGGGGCGGCCGGCGGCCCGGGCCGTACTCCGCGGGGTGGCCGGGCGTGAGCGAGAAGCCGATGCCGCGGTTGTGCAGGTTGATCCCGGTGCCGGGCTCGAAGAGCAGGCTGCCGAAGCCCGACGCGTTCGACTGGATGAGCGAGACGCCCATGCCGTCTCCGTCGACCACGCACAGGTAGGTCGTGTCGCCCGCCCCGGCGGGGGCGTCGGGCAAGGGGGAGCGCCGGTCGGGGTCGACCAGCGCGCGGCGGGCGGCGGCCGTGCCGAGCGGCGCGACGGCGGTCTCGTGGAGGACGTCGAGCCGGTCGTGCCCGGCCGCCCTGGCCGCCTCCACCAGCAGGTGGGCCCAGCGCGGGTCGGCCGGGTCGGCGGGCGGGCCGAACCCGGCGAGGATCTCCAAAGCCAGCAGGAGCAGGTAGCCCTGGGAGTTCGGCGGAACGGTCCAGATTTGGTGCCCGAACACCTCGACGCTCAGCGGCTCCACCCAGTCGGCGTTCGGCCGGGCCAGGTCCTCTTCGGTGTACTCGCCGCCGCCGAGTTCCAGCAGGCCCCTGCCGAACTCGCCCTGGTAGAACGCGGCCCGGCCGCCCTCGGCGAGCGACGTGAGGGCCCTGGCGACGCCGGGCCTGCGGATCACGTCGCCGGCGCGGCGGGCGGCCGCGAAGTCCCCGGCGCCGGGCAGCGAGCCGATGAACTCCCCGCCCGGGGCGAGCAGCGGCGAGGCGGGGAAGCCCTCCGCCGCGAGACGGATCGCGGGGGCCAGCAGGCCGGCGAGCGGCAGGCGGGCGTACCGCTCGTGCAGCGCGAGCCACCCGTCGGCGCAGCCCGGCACCGGGACCGAGCGGATGTCGTACAGGTGGGGCATCCGGTCGGCGCCCTCGGCCCGCAGCCGGGCGGGATCGGCGCCCGAGCCCGCCCGCCCGGAGGCGTTGAGCGCGCTCACGGTCCCGTCGTGAACGAGGGCGAACAGGTCGCCGCCGAGCCCGCACATGTGCGGGGCGGTGACCGCCAGTACGGCGTTGGCGGCGATGGCCGCGTCCACCGCGTTGCCGCCTCTGTCGAGCATGGCGACGCCCGCCGCCGAGGCTAGATGATCGACCGTGCACACCATGCCGTTCAGGGCATACCGAGTCTCGCTCACGTTCGGCGATGTTACGGCACCCCATAGAGTGGCTGCCGTAACAGGACGAAGGGGAGAGGCGGTCATGGTCCGGGCGCTCGTGTTCGACGTGGGGGAGACGCTCATCGACGAGACCCGGATCTGGTCCCGGTGGGCCGACCGGCTGGGCGTGCCGCGCCTGACCTTCATGGGGGTGCTCGGCGGCATGGCGGCGCTCGACCGGAGCCACCGGGAGGCGTTCGAGCTGATCAGGCCGGGGATCGACCTCGACGCCGAGATCGAGGCGTGGCGGCGCGAGGACCCCGGCGGGCTGCGCGAGAACTTCGACGCCGACGACCTCTACCCGGACGTGCGGCCCGGCCTCGCGGCCCTGCGGGAGGCCGGCTACGACCTGGTCGTCGCCGGCAACCAGCCGCCCCAGGCGTACGACGCGCTGGTCGCGATGGACCTGCCCGTGGACGGGATCCACACCTCGGCGGGATGGGGGGTGGAGAAGCCCGACCCGGCGTTCTTCGCCAAGGTCGCGGCCGTATGCGGCCATGAGCCCGGGGAGATCCTGTACGTCGGCGACCGCCTCGACAACGACGTCCTGCCGGCCGCGCGCGCCGGGATGCGGACGGCCCTGCTGCGCCGGGGGCCCTGGGGCTACCTGCACTCC
Organism: Microbispora sp. NPDC046973; assembly: GCF_040644495.1. NCBI lineage: Bacteria > Bacillati > Actinomycetota > Actinomycetes > Streptosporangiales > Streptosporangiaceae > Microbispora > Microbispora sp. NPDC046973. The sequence continues at coordinate 53,216 of NZ_JBEYWQ010000010.1, forward strand.
GAGCGGCCGGAGGCCGCCCGGGCCGACCTCGTCGCCGACGGCCTGGCCGACCTCGCCCGCCTGGTCCCCGCGCTCGGCTGACCTCTGGCATCGGCCAGGGGCGACTGAGCGCACGCGACGTCTCCGGCAAGTGCCGTCCTTTTGCAGATAGAAGGCGATCGCTAGGGAACGCGGCCGAAAGATCTACCGGACACTGTCTGTAGCACTAGGATCACGATGTGCCAGTAGACGTCGGCAGAAACCAGCTACGCGTGAGCTTCTCTGTCCAGAGAGACGCCGCGCTGTCGATACAGGACGGTCCACCAGCGGCTCTTCTCACCTTCTACGGTGCAGAGTGCGGCATGAAAGCGGCCATCCTGGACCGCCTAGGTTTGCGGTCCACTGCGCAGCTCCCTGAGCACCTGAGGAACCACGATCTGCACCGGCTGGCCAAGGAACTGAGACTTCCTCCCTCCCTATGCAAACGGATGCAACCCTGCGCGAGTCAGAACGCACGCGGACAGGTCGCGTTCAGTGATTTGCACCAGGCGTGGCGATACGGCCACCCTCTGCGGAAGGATCAGCAGCAAGAGGCGCTTACCTTGCTGCGTGAGTTACTGGACTGGTGTCGGCAAGAATTGAGGGCATGATCGTGCCGGACGAGACATCAGTCCCTGAACGCCTCTACACCTGGGTTGACGTCGACGCGCATCTCGTGAACCTCGCTGTTCGCAACCAGTGGCCCGGCTGGCTTCACGAGTGCGACGCGTTCTGGGACGGAGTGGAACTGACTGTCGACCCAAGTGCATCGCCTGAAGAGGCACTCTCCTGGCTGGGGGAGAAGTTCGGCGTGGGCTCGATCGTGCGCGACGAGGAGGTCGCCGCGCTCCGGCTCGACGATGTCCCCGGGCGGTTGTCCAACAGGCTGCTCCCGATCATGGTGCGGCACCGGGAGCCCGACCTCCCACGACGAGAGCCGCGATGGCGGGAGCGTCGGATAGTCCGTTCCCTCGGCCAACCGCTGCCTCCACCCGGCGGTCCTTTTCCGGGCAATGTGCGGATCGCTGCTCTGCACTCATTCAAGGGCGGAGTGGGGCGTACGCTGCACGGAGTCGCCCTCGCCGAGGCCATCGCCCAGCGTGGCGAGCGCGTGCTCCTGGTCGACGCCGATCTGGAAGCGCCCGGGATCACCTGGATGTTCACAGCTCATGGCCGTCGGGTGGACTTCGCCTACGAAGACTTCCTATCGCTTCTGCACTCGTCGGAGGACGGGCGGCCCGACGATGCGGTAACGCTCGGGTCGGCCTATCTGCCGAATCAGGCGATCGACAACGTGATCGTCATGCCGACCAGGCGTGCGCCGCAGGACATCGCCCCACCGCGCATCCAGCCCACCGACCTGCTCACTCCTGAGCGGTCGATCTACTACCTGACAGAGTCCCTGGGCCAACTCGCTCATCAACTTGACGCGCGGGCTGTTTTGATCGACTTGCGAGCCGGTGGCAGTGAGCTGTCGGCTCCTGTGCTCCTCGACCCCCGTGTGCAGAGAATCTTCGTGACCACAGTCAGCAATCAAGCACTAATCGGGACCGTCCGCACTATTCAGGAACTTGGCAGGAGGGCGCCCTCACGCCCAGAGGATCCTGCGAGCGCGGCGGTCATCACCCAGTTCCATCCGCAGGGTCACGGCGAACTGGCTCTGCAAGCCGCAGCGATACTGCGTGATGTGATCTCTAAGACGCTTGAGCCCGGCAGTCAGGAGGGCGAGGACCGGGTAGTCGACGGGGACGTCACGCTGGAACCGATACTCAGCGTTTTCCAGGATCGTCTCCTGGCGCTTCCCTCGTCATGGGAGGCCGTCGTCGATCTGGTACATCGTCAGCGACTCGACCATACCTTGGCCCCGCTTGCGGACGAACTGAGCCGATCAGAAGAGCCGGCACTCATACCGCAGTCGGGTCCACCTATGTCGCCTTTTGGCCCGGATGAGCATCTGGCCGCACTCCGGGGACGGCTCGGAGACTTCGCCCGGCGGCTTGCATATGCCGAGACCGCTGACGACACGGCGTTCCTGCCAACGGAGTCACTCCGGAACCTGCTGACCTCGCACCGGACCGAGCCGCCCTTGTGTGTGGTGGCGGGTGCCAAAGGATCCGGCAAGACGTTCACCCAAATCCAGATGTGCTTCCGGCGAACCTGGCATGATTACGCGGCCGACGTCGGCGTCCCGGGCGTTGCACTGCAGGCCCTGCTGGCTCCGGTCTTCATATCCAAGAACCTGAAGGACGACACTTATCAACGGATAAGCACGATTCAGCGCGACGCCTGCATCTCCCCGGAGGCGGAGCCGGCGAGCCAACTGGAACTGCGCGATCTGATCGATCGGGCGCTGCGTTCGCAGCTCTCCGACTCGGAATGGCGGCGAGTCTGGCTCACCTGTATGGCTCGAGCCATCGGTATCGACGCCGAGCCGGCCGATGTGGAGCGGAAACTGGCCGAATTCGCCCATGCCGACTCGCGGATTTTCCTCATTGACGGTCTCGAGGACCTGCTGCAGGATTTCGCCCGTAATGAGGCACAGCGACAGGCGCTTCGGGTTCTCATGGTCGACTGTCTCGACTGGCTGCGCAGCCTGAGGGGCCGCCCACTCGGTCTGGTCATCTTTGTGCGCCGGGACCTCGTTCAGGCGGCGGTGCGGCAGAACTACAACCAATTTCTTGCCCGGTACAGCGAGTACGAGCTCAAGTGGAATCCTGCCGAGGCGCTGCGACTCGCCCTATGGATAGCGCAGCGCTCCGGAAGTCTCCCTCGTCTGTCATCCGAAGAGGTGGCCAGGGCGACAGACAAGGATCTGAGCAGGCGGCTCATGCCTGTTTGGGGGGAGAAGATGGGGTCGCCTCGCTCCCGGGAGGCGAGGTCGGATGGATGGTTTCTCGCGGCGCTTTCGGATTTCAACGGGCAGATTCAGGCGCGTGACATCGTCATCTTCATCGCGGAGTCGGCGGACATCTCCAAGGATGACAGTCGGTGGTGGGATCGGCTGCTGACGCCATCCGCCATGCGAAACGCGCTGGTCAGATGCAGTCGCGAGAAGATCGCAGCGATCGGGGCTGAGAGTCCGCAGGTCGGAGAACTCCTCAGTCGGCTGGACGGCCTGAGTGCGGAGAAAAAGAAGATCCCTTTCAGTCCTGAAATCGTTGGCCTCTCGGGCGAGGATCTCGATCTCCTGGCTGCTAACGGGGTTGTCTTCCGCGAAGAGGACCAGTACTGGATCCCCGAAATCTTCCGCCACGGCCTGTCGTTCAAGGCGGCCGGCCGCCCGAAGATCTTGGCCATCGCCAATCTGGTCAGGCAGCGCAACAATCTTGACTGAAACGATCCTCGTTGGGCGTCCGAAGCCACAATTGGTCATTGTGGACGCAGCCGGCGGGCGAGGAGTTCGCGGAGCGCACCGGTCTCCTCGCCGAGGCGGTTGAGAGAGGCCAGGAACTCCTCCGGCGTGTCGAGAAGGCCGAGCATCCCGGCGGACACGGCCTCGCGGGCGGCCCGGCCCGCCTCGACCGCGGCCCTGCCGCGCGGCGTCAGCTCGATCATCCGGGCCCGCTGGTCGCCGGGGTCGGTCCGGCGTGCCACGTAGCCGATGCGCTCCATCTCGGCCGCCACCTTGGAGGCGCCCTGCGGGGTCATGCCGAGCAACCCGGCCAGGTCGGAGACCCGTACGGGGCCGGCGAGCAGGTGCTGGAACACGTATCCGTGCACGGTGCGCACCTGGTCGTGCCCGGCGGCTGCCATCCGGGCGCGCACCTCGGCGTCGCAGGCCGCGGCGAGGGCCGTGAACAGCAGGGTCAGATCGCTTGACACCACCTCCGGATGCTCTAATACTCAACCACGGTTTCGCAACTGCGGTTGAGTATTTTGGAGGAGCGCTCATGTGGTGTGATCCGGCCTTCGCGCCCGTCGCCGACGCGTTCAGACAGACGGACGCCGGACAAGGAGGCGCGGCCCTCGCCGTGTATGTGGACGGGCGCGTGGTCGTGGACCTCTGGCAGGGCACGGCCGATCCGGACGGTGTGCGGCGCTGGGAGCGGGACACGGTCGTCAACGTCTTCTCGGTGTCCAAGGGGGTGCTGGCGACGCTCGCGCACCTGTACGTCCAGCGCGGGCTGCTCGACCTGGACGCCCCCGTGGCCCGTTACTGGCCCGGGTTCGCCACCGTCACCACCGTCGCCGACCTGCTCGCGCACCGGTCGGGGCTGCCCGCCGTACGCCGGGAGCTGCCGCCGGGCTCCCTGTTCGACTGGGACGCGATGACCGCCGCGCTCGCGGCCGAGAGCCCCTGGTGGACGCCGGGGGAGCGGCACGGGTATCACGCGGTGACCTTCGGCTGGCTCGTCGGCGAGGTGCTGCGCCGGGTGGGCGGGCGGCCGCTCCGCGACCTGGTCCGCGACGAGCTCGGCGTCCCCGACCTGTGGATCGGCCTGCCCGCCGCCGAGGCAGGGCGCGCGGCGTACCTCGCCCCGCCCCTGGCCGGGCACGGGCAGGACGTCGCACCGTCATCGTTGATCAACGCCATGTCCGAGCCCGGCTCGATCACGATGAAGGCCTTCTGCAACCCGGCCGAGCAGCTCACGCCCGGTCTGGCCAACACCGCGCGCTGGCGGGCCGCCGAGATTCCCGCGTCGAACGGGCACGCCACCGCCAGGGCCCTCGCCACGCTGTACGGCAGGCTCGTGTCGTGCCGCAGGCGCGCCGGCGCGATCCTCGGGCCGGACGTGCTCGGCCGGGCCGTCGCGCCCCGGAGCGAGGGGCGCGACGAGGTTCTGCTGGCGCAGACCAGGTTCGCGCTCGGCTACATGCTGCCCTGTGAGATCCGGCCGTTCGCGCCGAACCCGCGCGCGTTCGGGCACAGCGGCTCGGGCGGGGCGCTCGCCTTCGGCGACCCGGACGCGGGGGTCGCCCTGGCCTACACGCCGAGCCGCCTCGTCGTCAGCGCGGCCGGCCCGGACCCGAGGTGGAAGCCCATGGTCGCGGCGCTGTACGCCTGCCTCTGACGGGTCATCGGGCCCATGGCCGGCTGCGGCGCGTTCCCTTTGGGGTTGCCCGGTGCTTCAGGGGCCGTTCGCGGCCGACGAGGACGGCGCCCCGGCGGATCGTCCGCCCGGGGACGAACAGCGCCGCGACGCGGGCGAGCTCAGCCCTGCGCCTGCTTCTTCTGCTTGACGGCGGCGACGAGCTCGTCCTTGCTCATGCCCGACGCACCCTCGACGCCCAGTTCCTTGGCCTGGTGCAGCAGCTCGTCCTTTGTCCGGGAGCGGGGCTTGATGGGAGCGGCCAGCACCGCGGCCTTCCGCTTGCTGAAGGCCTTGCCGAGCTGCACCCGCTCCTCGAAGGGGACGGCCTTCTCCAGGACCGGGAGGATGTCGTTCTCCTCCTCCTCGACGTGGTGCGTCACCGCCTCGATCAGCTCGTGCAGCAGCGTGTCGAACTCGGGGCTCTCCGGGGCGGTCTCCAGGAGCTGGGAGATCATCTCCTCGGCCTCGTGGTGCTCCTCCGTGCCGTGGTGGACCTCCTCCTTCTCCTCGGGCTGCCGCTTGGCGAGCACGGGGTAGACCTCGTCCTCCTCGCCCTCGCTGTGGGCGATGAACTTCGCGGCCAGCTCCGCGAGGAGGGCCGGCCGGTTCTCCGGCATCGTCCGGAGCCGCTCGAACAGCGACTCCACGTCGCGGTGATCTTCCTTGATCAGGCTGATGACGTCGGTTGCCATGGGTCTCCTCCTGTGCGTGGACGCGCTCGCACTACCCAGCGTCACCGCCCTCACACCGGTCCCGGCCGGATCTGCCCGGCAGACCGTCGACGGCCGCGGTGCCCTTGGCCCCTCCGCTGCCGGTCACCCGGTAGCCGGCCGAGTGTCCCGTAGACTCGGCTCATGATCGAGGGAGGCCGGTCGCCACGGCGCCGAGGTCCTCGGCGCGGCGAACTCAGCGTCACCGCGATCGCCCAGCTCGCAGGGGTCTCGCCGCCGACGGTCTCGAAGGTGCTGCACGGCCGTACCGGCGTGGGGGAGAGCACCCGTCAGCGGGTGGAGGCGCTCCTGCGCGAGCACGGGTATCGCCGGCCGGCGTCAGCCGGGCCGGAGCACGGCCTGGAGGTGGTGTTCAGCCACATGCTGGGTTCCATCGCGCTCGAGATCATGCGGGGCGTCGAGCAGGTCGCGGCCGCCCGTCATCTGGCCGTCGGCTTCACCGACGTGCGCTCGCGCGTGACGGCGGGCCTGCCCTGGGTGGAGCCGTTGTTGCTGCGGCAGCCGGTGGGGGTGATCGCCGTCGTCTCCGGCTTCACCACTGAGCACCGCGACCTGTTCGAGGCCGGGGGCGTCCCCCTCGTGGCGCTGGACCCGACCGGGGACGTGAATCCCACGCCGTCGGTGGGGTCGACCGGCTGGAGTGGTGCGCTCGCGGCCACGCGACACCTGCTGGAGCTGGGGCACCGGCGCATCGGCGTGATCACCGGGCCCGCCGGCTTCCTGGCCTCGCGGGCGCGGCTGGACGGGTTCCGCGCCGCGCTGGACACCGCCGGCGTCCCGTTCGACGAACGGCTCATGCGCGCCGGGCCGTTCCTGTTCGAGCACGGCAGGGACCTCGGGGCGGAGCTGCTGACCCTGCCCGACCCTCCGACGGCCATCGTGTGCGGCAACGACCTGCAGGCGTTCGGCGTCTACGAGGCCGCCAGGATCGCCGGTGTGCGCATCCCCGACGACCTCAGCGTCGTCGGGTTCGACGACATCGAGCACTGCGCGTGGGTGGCGCCGCCGTTGACCACGGTGCGCCAGCCGTTCTTCGAGATCGGCGCCACCGCCGCGCGAATCGTGCTGGCGCTGGCCGACGGGGAAAGACCGGCAGAGACGCTCGTCGAGCTCGGCACCACCCTCGTGGTGCGCGGCAGCACGGCCCCGCCCCGCCGGAACCCGAGGATCAGGAGTCCTTGGTGAGGGTTCCCTCGTAGGCGAACAGGCCGAGGTCGTCGGTGTGGCGGTAGGCGAGGGCGTCGCCCTTTCGGGTGAGCACGACGTCGCCGGGGACGCACTGCGGGACGTCCTCCAGCCGGAACGTGAGCGCCGAGCCGGACGCCGCGGTCAGCCGCAGCGTGCCGTCGCACGAGTTCGCCGGCTCCTTCCACCTGCCGGACGGCTCGCCGCGCTTCAACTCGATCTCGATGTCGTACTCGCTCGTGAGGAGGCCGGCGGTGGGCGCGATGTGCCCCCGCCACTTCCCCGCGAACGCCTGCGGAACGCCCGCGGGCGCGGAGGCGGTCGCCGGGTCCGTCTTGCCCGTGGCGCCGGGCTCGGCGCCCGTGGTTCCGGTGCCGGTCGGCGTCGGTCCCGCCGCGTACGTGCTGTGGGCGGGGGCGCTCGCCAGGGGCGTGGGGGACGGGCCGCCGGACAGCGCGGCCAGGCGCGGGACCAGCAGCGCGGCGGTGATCCCGAGAGCCGCCACGGCGGCGCCGGCCCCGGCCAGGACCCGGGTGCGCGATCCGCCCCGGCGGCCACCGGGAACCGTGTCGGCGGCTCCGTGCTCCCCGGCAGGGCCCGCGGCCGGGCCGGCGGACGGCGACGTGGGCGGCCACGGAGACGGGGCGTACGGCTGCGCGGGCGCGGCGGGAGGGACGCCGTTCGCCGCCCCGCCCGTACGCACCGGGCCGGGCGCGGTGCCGACCAGTTCGAGCAGCAGGTCACGGGCGTCGGGACGGGCGGCGGGGTCCTTGGCGAGGCAGCGTTCGACCAGCGCGCGCAGAGGCGGGGGCACCGGCGTCAGATCGGGGAAGGTCGTCATGATCCGGTGCAGCACGGCGGCGACGTTGCCTGCGCCGAACGCCGCCCGGCCGGTGGCGGCGAAGACGATCGTCGCTCCCCAGGCGAACACGTCGGAGGCGGGGGTGGCCGGATGTCCCGCGATCTGTTCGGGCGCGAGGTAGGCCGGGGTGCCCACCGGCCCCGCGGTCATCGTCTCGCTCTCGTCCTGGCGGGCGATGCCGAAGTCGACCACGCGGGGACCGTCCGGCCCCAGCAGCACGTTCGCCGGCTTGAAGTCGCGGTGCACGACGCCCGCGCCGTGGATCGCCGCCAGCGCGGTCGCGGTGCCCACCGCGAGCCGTTCCAGCTCGCCTCCGCGCAGCGGCCCCGACGCGGTCACCCGCTGCTGGAGCGAGGGGCCGTCGACGAACTCGCTCACGACGTACGGCGCGCGCCCGTCCACCACAGCCGTGATCACCCTGGCGGTGCAGAAGGGCGCGACGCCGCGCAGGACGTCGAGTTCGCGCGCCAGCCGTGCCCGGACGGCGGGGTCGAGCCCGGTCTTGAGCACCTTCACCGCGACCGGGGCGCCGTCGGGCGCATGGCCCAGGTAGACGACGCCTTGACCGCCCTCCCCGAGACGTCCGCTGATGCGGAACCCGCCGAGTGTGCGCGGGTCCTCTGGCTCAAGGGGGGCGACCATTGTCACAAGGTAGCGATCCCGCGGCCGTCACGGGATCAGAGCAGGCGGGGGTTCACCGCGTCGGCGAGCGCGCGCCGCCCGGCGTCGCTCAGGTGCAGGTGATCACCCGAGTCGTACGAGACGGCCAGCTGCTCGGGGAACTCGGGGTCGCGTACGGCCCGGTCGAAGTCGACGACGCCGTCGAACGCCTTGCTCGTGCGGATCCACTCGTTCAGCCGCTGCCTGATCTCCTCGCGCTCCGGCGTCCAGGTGCTCCAGCCGTAGAAGGGGGTGAGCGTGGCGCCCAGCACCTTGACCTTGCGGGCGTGCGCCTCTCGGATCAGCCGCTTGTAGCCGTAGGCGAGCGGCTTGATCGAGGTGTACTCGCCCCGGGCGATGTCGTTGATCCCTTCATAGATCACCACCGTGCGCACCCCCGGCTGGGACAGCGCGTCGCGGTAGAACCGGCTGAGTCCGCTCGGGCCCACATTGGGGCGCAGCAGCCGGTTCCCGGCGATGCCGGCGTTGAGCACCCCCATCCGCCGCGACGGCGACTGGTGCGTCAGCCGCTGCCGCAGGTAGTCGGTCCAGCGGCGATTGGCGTCGACGGCCTGGCCGGCGCCGTCGGTGATCGAGTCGCCGAACGCCACCACCGAACCGACCGTGGCCGCGCCCGCCTCGACGGCGATCCGGTCGAGGAAGTACCACTGCGTGCTGGTGTAGGTGAAGCCCTCGCCGCTCTCCTCGGCCGCGTGGTCCCCCGGGTCCGACAGGTACGTGGTGCTGTAGGCGCGTTCGTGCCCGGTCACGCCGTTGACCGTGCCGGGCAGGTGGAGGCTGACGACCAGGGCGGAGCCGCCGGCGATCCGGCCCGGGATCGGGTCGCTCCAGACGGCCTGGCCCGGCGGCACCCGCACCGAGGTGCGCTTGCGGAAGGTCACCGGCCGGTTGGTGCCCGCGATGATCTCGGCGCCGTACGCCTGGACGCCCACGTGGACATTGGCGAACATCACCGGCGCCGCCCCGAAGACGTTGGACAGGCGCAGGCGCATGCCGGCGCCGCCGACGCTGGCGCGCACGACCATCCGCACGGTCTGCCCGCCGAGGGCCGCCGTGATCCGGTCGGTCGAGGTGGTCCACGCGCCGACCAGGCGCTGCTGTACGGGCGAGCGGTGCCGCGCGGACGAGTCGCCACCGGGCTTCGGCGCGGCCGTGAGGGACTCCGCATGGACCGGCGCCATGGGGAGCGCGGCGGTCGCGCCGCTGACGGCGAGGGCGAGAGCGGCCATGGTCAACCGGTGAGCCGGCCGTGCCATCCGGGGTCCTCCATCTGGGTGTGGCTGCCTGGGGCGGGTCCGTGGCGGCCCCGCTTCCGATCGCTCAACCGAGGCGTGATCGAGAAGCGTCCGCGACGCCATACATTACGGCTGTTTGGCGAACACTGGGTGAGAAGTTGACCGTCAGGCGTAAGAGCCGACCTCATTCTGGTTGAATTCCGGCTGAGGCCTTGCCCGTTCTCCGAGCCGTCCGACGTCGGCCGCACGTCCTGGAGGACCTGACGGATGCTCCCGTCCACCCGCGACGACGACGTCCCCGGCGTACGGCCGCCCGCTCGCCGGCGTGGTTCGCTGGCCGCGCCCGCCCTCGCGGGTGTGGCGGCGGCCGTGGCGAGCGCGCTCGGCACCTCCCTCGACATATGGACGTTGCCGGTGCCCGCCCGCGTGGCGATCACCGTGGTGGTGGCGGCGCTCGTCGGCGCCCTGACCTGGGCCACGCTGGCGCCCTCGTCGGCGGTGTCCGGCCCGCGGGCGGGGAGAGGGACGCCGCCGCCCGCCGAGCTGCCGCCGGTCATCGCGCACTTCACGGGGCGGCGTGAGGTGCTGGCGGAGCTGCACGAGCAGTTCGCCGAGCGAGAGCGGGACGCGCCCCTGGTCGTTTCGCTCTACGGGCGGGCCGGCGTCGGCAAGTCGGCGCTGGCCGCGCGGTTCGCCCACGAGGTCATCGGCGAGTTCCCCGACGGTCAGCTCTACTTCGATCTGCGGGGCGCGGACGGCGCGGTGCGGCCCGAGGAGGTGCTGGCCGCGTTCCTACGGGCCCTCGGCGTCCGGCTCACCACCGATCCCGGCGGCCTCGCCGAGCTGCAGAAGCTCTGGTGGACGTGGACCAAGGACCTGCGCGTCCTGATATTCCTCGACAACGCGCAGAGCGGTGAGCAGGTGCGGGTCCTGATCCCGCCGGAGCCGGGCTGCGCCGTGATCGTCACCTCCCGGCAGCCGCTGTTCCTGCGCAACCGCTACGACCGGCAGCTCGCCGTCTTCAGCGAGGCGCAGGGAGTCGAACTGCTCGCCCGGCTCGCGGGCGACGAGCGCGTCGCCGCCGACCTCGACGCCGCCCTCGCGATCGTGCGGCTGTGCGATCGGCTGCCGCTCGCCATCAGCATCTGCGGCGGACGGCTGGCGACCAGGGAGCGGTGGTCGCTGCGGGAACTGGCCGACCGGCTCGCCGACGAGCGGCGCAGGCTCGGCCAGCTCGAGGTCGGCGCGCAGATCGACCGCAGCGTGCGGGCCTCGCTGCAGCTCAGCTACGACGACTGCACCGGCATCCAGCGCCGGCTGCTGCGCCTGCTCGGCCTGCTGCCCGCGCCCGACATGCAGGCGTGGGTGGCGGGCGACCTGCTGGGCGCCTCGGAGCTCGACGGCGCCGACCAGCTGGAGGCGCTGGTGGACGCGCAGCTCGCCGAGTGCTCGGGCCGCGACCTCACCGGCCGGATGCGCTACCGCCTGCATGATCTGGTCCGGCTGTTCGCCCGCGAGGTCGCCCTGCGGGAAGAGCCCGAGGAGCGTCGCCGCGCCGCCATCGAGCGGGTCCTGTACGGCTATCGCCGCCGGGCCGAGAGCGCCGCCACCGAGCGCTGGCCCCAGGACTGGCGGCGGCGCGGCGTACGCACCGGCGGCGGGAGCGGTGCGGGCGGCGACAGCGGCGAGGTCTCCTCGGCCGCCTGGTTCACGGCCGAGCGGCTCGCCCTGCTGTCGGCTGTCCACATGGCCGGGTCGCAGGAACTGTGGGACCTCGCGTGGGCGACCGGCCGTGCCTTCTGCTCGCTGTGCCACTCGCTGCGCGCGTACTGGTCCGACTGGCGGGAGGTCGCCGACCTGGTCTGCGAGGCCGCCGAGCGAACCGGCGACCCCAGGGCCGTGGGAATCGCGCTGATGGAACGGGCGGCGGTGGTGGGTGGCAGCGGGCGGTCCGCCGCGGCGAGGGCGGACGCCGAGCGGGCGCTGGAGCTGTTCACCGGCCTGGGGGAGTCGTGGTGGGCGGCGCGGGCCATGCGGACGGTCGGGATGACGCTGTTCGGCGAGGGCAACCTCGACCGCGGGCAGGGGTACCTCACCGGCGCGATCAGCGCGTTCACGGCCGAGGACGACCGCTGGTGGCAGGCGCGCGCCCAGCGCAACCTGGCCGAGCTGCGCCTGGCCCAGGGCAGGCTCGCCGAGGCGAGGCGACTCCTCGAGGACTCTCTCGCGGTCTTCGAGAGCGGGGGCAACCGCTACTCGGAGGCCCAGACCCAGCGGGTGCTCGGAGAGGTGCTGGCCGCCGAGGCGCGCGAGCTGCTCAAGGCCGGGGACGCCTCGGCGGCCGAGCGCAGGTTCGTCCTGGCGGGCAACGCCCTTCGCTTCGCCATCCGCGCGTTCCACGAGCGCGGGGAGGAGTGGGAGGAGGCCCGCTGCCTGCGCGCCGCCGGCGAGATCGGCGACCCGGACAACGGCCTGCGCGAGTACGCGGGGGTGCGCCTGGCGAAGGAGACGCTCGAGAAGCTCGGGGACTCCTGGGGCGTGGCCAGGACCCGGACGTCGGAGGGCGCGGCGCTGGCCAGGCTGGGGCGTGCGGACGAGGCGGTCGCCGCGCTGCGCGAGGCCGTGCGGGAGTTCGCGGAGCTGGGCGACCGCTGGTGGCAGGCCCGCGGCCTCCGCACGCTCGGCGAGGTGCTGGTGGAGGCGGGCCGCGCAGACGAGGCGCACGAGCCCGTCGCCGAGGCCCTGGAGATCTACCGCAGCCTCGGCAACGAGGCGGGGGTCGCGCGTGCCCGGGCCCTGCTCGACCGCGTCACCCGGCCCTGACCCGGCGGTCGCGCACGTTTTCACCCAGGAAGGGATGTCGAGGCAGGTAGCGGGATCGATGCGACAGCGGGCGCAGATCTTCACTCTGCACTCATTTCTCCGTCATAGAGGGACGGATAGGCTCGGCATGATGAATGCACACGAGCGTTGGATCGTTCTGGAAGGCGCGGCGAACGTACGGGATCTCGGCGGTCTGCCCACCGCGGACGGCGGGACCACGGTGCCCGGCCGGATCCTGCGGGCCGACAACCTGCAGGGCCTGACCGAGGGCGACGTGGCACTGCTGGTGGGCGACCTCAAGCTGCGGCACGTGGTCGACCTGCGGTCGGAGACCGAGGTACGCCTGGAGGGGCCCGGCCCGCTGACCCTCCTCCCGGAGGTCGGCATCCACCACCACAGCCTGTTCGCGGAGGGCGGGCGCCTCACCGACGTCGAGGCCGACACCATCGACGACAGGGCCCTGCCGTGGCAGGGCGAGCGGGACGAGGAGGACCTGGCCGAACTCCGCGTGACTGGCTACTACTACGGATACCTGCGCGACCGGCCCGACTCGGTGGTGGCCGCCCTGCGGGTGCTCGCCCGTGACGACGGCATGGCCGTGGTGCACTGCGCGGCGGGCAAGGACCGCACCGGAGTGGTCTGCGCCCTGGCGCTCGCCGTCGCGGGCGCCACCCGGGAGGCGATCGTGGAGGACTACGTCGCCACCGGTCAACGGCTGGAGGGCATCCTCGCCCGGCTGCGCGCCAGCCGGACCTACCGCGACGACCTCGACTCGAAGCCGGCCGACAGCCACCTGCCGCGGCCCGAGTACATGGACCAGTTCCTGTCGACGCTGGACGACCGGTTCGGCGGCCCCCTCGGCTGGCTGCGCACCCACGGCTGGACCGACGCCGACACCGAGGCCCTGCGCGGCCGGCTGCGCGACTGACCTCCGGCCGCCGCCGAAAGCGGGGTCAGGCGAGGGTCTCGCCGCCGTCGACGGTGATGACCTGGCCGGTGACGTAGTTGTTGGCCATGAGGAAGACAGCCGCGGCGGCGGCCTCCTCGGCCGTGCCGAACCGGCCGAGGGGAGCGGTGGCTCCGGCGGCGGCGATCCCGTCGTCGGAGTCCAGCCCCGGCAGTGAGCGCAGGAGCGGGGTGTCGATCCGGCCGTAGCGGACGGTGTTCACACGCACCCGTGCGGAGGCGAGTTCCACGGCGAGGGCCCTGGTGAGGGTCTCCACGGCGCCGGCGAGCGACAGCGGGACGGTCATCCCGGGATAAGGGCGGACCACGAGGATCCCCGAGCTGAGTGTGAGCGAGCCTCCCGCGGGAAGCCGGGTCGCCGCCGCGCGGGCGACGGCGAAGACCGTGTGGAGGGGACCGGAGCCGAGGGTCGCGCGGATGTCGTCGGCCGACAGCCCGCTCAGGGGGCCGGCGCCGCTGATGCCGCCGGCGGTGACGTACACGTGGTCGACGTGACCCGCCCGGTCGAAGGCCTCGGCGAGGGTCCGTTCGTCTCCGCCGTCGCCGGGAACGCCGAGCACGGCGTCGTCGGGATCGGCGGCCGGGTCCGCACCGGGCAGCTGGGAGACACCGCGGACCCGGGAGACGGCGGCCTTGAGCCTGTCGGGGTCGCGGCCGACCAGCACGACGCGGGCGCCGACCGAACGCAGCAGGACGCCCGCCGCCAAACCGATGCCCGAGCTTCCGCCGACGAGGACGGCGGTCGTGCCCGACAGAGCGGCCGGCAGCGGCGACCGTACGGGGATGGGCGCCGGGGTGGTCGGTGTCGGGGTACTCAGTGTCTCGGTGCTCATGCGAGAGCCTTTCGGTGAAATAAACCATCTGGTTGTTTTAGTACGACCCCGATACTGCCGCCTGGATGGAGCGGAGTCAACCGGATGGTTTAATTCGTTCATGGCCTACGACGCGGAGGACACCAGACGGCGGATCTTCGACGCCGCCGCCGCCGAGTTCGCCGAGCACGGGCTGGCGGGGGCCAGGGTCGACCGGATCGCCACCACCGCCAGGGCCAACAAGCAGGCGATCTACCTCTATTACGGGAGCAAGGAGAAGCTGTTCGCCGCCGTCCTGCGGGCGAAGCTGGAGGAGGTCCGCGCCTCCGTCTCCATCGATCCCGACGCGGTGGCCGAGTCGGTCGGGCAGATGTTCGACTGGTATCGGGAACACCCGGAGCTGATCAGGCTGCTGCTCTGGGAGGCGCTGGAGGCGGGCGACGAACCCGCCGAGAGCGAGGGCGAGAGCGAGCGGCGTGCGGCTTTCCGCGAGAAGACCCACCAGCTCCTGGACGGGGGCGCGGTCGGCCACCTTCCCGAGGACGCGCGGGTGCGCGCCTGCCAGGATTTGCTGTTCACCGTCATGGGACTGATCGCCTGGAACTTCGCGGTGCCCGGGATGTGCCGCCTCGTCCTGGACGAGGAGACCGAGCAGGCCGCCCTGGACCGCCGCCGCGCGACAGTGGTGGAAGTCGCGCGCAGGCTCGCGACCGCCCCGGACGCCTTCGCGGCGGGCTCCCGGAGCGGCGCGAGCTGAGGCTATTCCTCCCGCTCGGGGAGGGTGACCACCTGGCCGCGGGCGGCCGACAGGACGGCGGCCTCCAGGACGGCGATGGTCGCGGCGGCGTCGTCCGGCTCGACCGGGGGCGGCGCGCCGTCGCGCAGGCAGGCCACGACGCCCTCGTAGAACCGCTGGTACGCCCCGGGCTCGGTGGGCACCCGGCGGGCGTCGCCCTCGACCCCGAAAGTGCCCCAGCGTTCCGAGGGCTCCGCGCCCCATCCCGTGCCCGCGCCCGGACCTGTGCCCTGGTCTGTGCCCTGGCCTGTGCCCCGTCCTGCGCCCTGGCCGAAGTCGGCGGCCTCCGGGCGCTCGCCCGCCCGCAGGCGTTCCTCCTGCGGGTCCAGCCCCCACTTGACGTACGAGGCGCGGGAGCCGAGCACCCGGAACCTCGGGCCGAGGTTCGCGGCCACCGCGCTCATCCACAGGTGCGAGCGGGTCCCGCTCCGGTGGGTCAGCGCGACGAACGCGTCGTCGTCGTTGCGCACCCCGGCCCGCCTGACGTCGGTCTCCGCGTAGACCTGGGAGACCGGGCCGAACAACCGCAGGGCCTGGTCGACCAGGTGGCTGCCGAGGTCGAAGAGGGTGCCGCCGACCTCCTCCGGACCGCCCGACTCGCGCCAGCCGCCCTTGGGCACCGGCCGCCACCGCTCGAACCGCGACTCGAACCGGTGGACCTCGCCCAGCTCGGGCAGCAGCCGCCGCAGGGTCAGGAAGTCGCCGTCCCAGCGCCGGTTCTGGAAGACCGTCAGCATCAGCCCGCGGTCGCGCGCGAGCCGTACGAGGTCGCGGGCCTCCGCGGCGGCGCCGGCCAGCGGCTTGTCGACGACCACGGGAAGCCCGGCCTTGAGCGCCTCGGTCGCCAGGGGCACGTGCGTGCGGTTGGGCGTGGCGACCACCACGAGATCGCAGCGGTCCCACAGGTCGTCCGCGGCGGGGACGACGTCCGCGCCGGGGTGTTCGGCACGGACGCGCTCGGCCCTGCCGGGGTCGCGGGTGACGACGGCGGCGAGGCGCAGTCCCGGCGTGGCGGCGATCAGCGGCGCGTGGAAGAAGGATCCGGCCGGACCGAAACCAGCCAATCCGACACGGATCTCGGGGATATCTGAGGGCGGCATGAGGGTCGGGGCGTCCTTCGGGGCGGGTCGAGGGCGGCGGTTTCGCGGCGGCTCAGGTGTCGCGGTCGTCGCGTTCGGCGAGGAACGCCTCGAACTGGGCGGCGAGCTCGTCACCCGTGGGCATCTGCGCCTCCTCGGCCAGCAGGCTCTCCCGTTCGGCGCCCGACTGGAACGCGTCGTACTGCTGCTCCAGGCCGCGGATGGCGCCGGCGAGCTCCTCGGACGCCGCGATCTGCTCCTCGATCTCGGTGTCGGTCTTGTCGGCCGCGTCCCTGAGCGCGTCCATGGGGAAGACCAGCCCGGTGCCGCGGGTGACGGCCTCCAGCGCGGCCACGGCGGCCTGCGGGTACTCCGCCTGGGCGAGATAGTGGGGCACGTGGACGGCGTAGCCGAGCGCGTCGTGGCCCTTCGTCCCGAGCCGGAACTCGATGAGCGCGGCGAGGCTCCCCGGCACGCGGACCTTGCCGAAGGGGCTGGTCTGCCCGTGGACGAGGTCGGGGCGCGTCGCGTGGGCCGTCATGCCGAGCGGGCGGGTGTGCGGGACGCCCATCGGGATGCCGTGGACGGTGACCAGCCTGCCGATGTTGAGCCGGGTCACCAGCATGCCGACGGCCTCGGTGAACAGCTCCCACTCCCGGTCGGGCTCCGGGCCGCTCATGATGAGGAACGGCGTGCCCGTGACGTCCTTGGTCAGGTAGACGGCCAGCTCGGGAGTGTCGTAGTCGCTCCAGTGATCGGTGTCGAAGGTCATCGCCGGGCGGCGGGACCGGTAGTCGAGCAGCCGGTCCACGTCGAAGGTCGCGATGACCCGGTGCTCCAGTTCGGCGAGGAGGTGCCCCAGGGCCAGCCGCCCGGCGGAGCCGGCGTCGACGAACCCCTCGAAGTGGTAGAGCAGCACCGGATCGGTCAGCTCGGGAAGGTCCCCGTCGAGCCGATAGAGATCCGTGGGGTCGGACACGTGTCCCAGCCTTTCTCACGAAGTCTTTACCTACTGAACCTACGGGACCCCCGGTCGATTCCGGAGGGGTAGCGGCGACCTTACCGTTGGACCATGGGCACCATGGAGCCGGACCCTGAGCTGGAGGAGTTCGCCACCAGGCTCTTCGAGCTCGCGAGGTCGGGGCGGACCGAGGCGCTGTGCGCGTACGTCGACGCGGGCGTGCCCGTCAACCTGCGCAACCAGAAGGGCGACACCCTGCTCATGCTGGCGGCCTACCACGGGCACGCCGCGACGGTGCGCGCCCTGGGCGAGCGGGGCGCGGACCCCGACCTCGCCAACGACCGCGGGCAGACCCCGCTCGCCGGGGCGGTGTTCAAGAAGGAGCCCGAGGTCGTGCGGGCGTTGCTGGAGCTGGGAGCCGATCGCTACGCGGGGACGCCGTCGGCGGTCGACGCCGCCCGCATGTTCGGGGACGCCGAGATCGTCACCCTCATCGAGGGCTAATCCGGCTGAATGGATCTATCTGGCCGATGTGTCCGTAATTATGGCAAGGCTGGCGCCGTTCATGCGGTAGGACCATGCTTGTCGGATGGCTACTGCGAAAGCGGATTCCCTCAGCGGGCGCCCCCTCCGCCTTCCCTCCCTCACCTGCCCCTTCCCCAGTGCGGTGAACCCGCACGTGGACGAGGTGAACCGGGACACGCTGGCCTGGCTGGCCGCCTCCGGCATGATCGCCGACGACGACCAGCTCGAGCGTTTCCGGCTCGCTCGCTACGGATGGCTCGGCGCCCGGACCTACCCGTACGCCTCCCGGGAGCTGTGCCAGCTCGTCACGGACTGGTGCGTGTGGCTGTTCGCGTTCGACGACGCCTACTGCGAGTCGGACCGGCGGGCGGCCGAGATCGCCCGGGCCCTGCCCCAGCTCTACAGCGTCGTCGAGGACAACGAGGGGGACGAACCGGTCGAGAACGTCTTCGCCCGCGCGCTCCTCGACATCAAGACGCGGATCAGGGAACACGGCACCGCCGACCAGCTCGACCGGTGGCGCGCGACGACCAAGGACTACCTGTTCGCCCAGGTCTGGGAGGCCGCCAACCGGGAGGACGACGTCGTTCCCACGATCGACGACTACATCTTCATGCGCCGCAGGACCGGCGCGATGCTCACCGTCTTCGCGCTGATCGACGTGGCCGCGGAGGTCTGTCTCACGATGGACGAGTGGCGCCATCCGGTGGTGCACGAGATGACCGAGCACGCCAACGACGTGGTCGTCTGGGACAACGACCTCATCTCCTACGCCAAGGAGCGGGGCGAGGCGAACATCCGCAACAACCTCGTCAGCGTGCTGGTCGGGCACACCGGCTGCACGGTCCAGGAGGCGATGGACCGGATCGGCGCGATGCGCGACGAGGCGGTCGCCGCGATGGCGGCGCTCACCCCGGCCACCGAGGCGCTCGGCTCACCCGCCGTCGACGCGTACGTGCACGGCCTGCAGTACTGGATCAGCGGCAGCGTCGACTACTCGCTGACCAGCTCCCGGTACGTCGGCGCCTGGCAGTGACCACCGCCGTTCGGCGGCCCGTCCGGTCCAACTGAACCCGTCAGTCCAGTCGAACCCGGTCAGTCCAGGTGGAAGTCGTCGAGGTCGTCCAGCGCGTACTCGACGAGGTCGCCCAGGCTGAACCGGGTTCCGGCGGTGTACGCCTCGTCGTAGACGGCGTCGCCGATCAGCTTCTTGCACTCCTTGACGCACTGCTCGTGCTCGGTCGTGAAGAACGGCGACCCGAACTGGGGCAGCCCGAAGGTCCGCCAGTTGGTCTGGGCCGCCCCGAGGAGGGTCGCCGTCCGTTCCGGCTCTCCGGCCTCGAGGTTGAGCGTCGCCAGGTTGTCCACGCACAGGACGATCCCCAGCACGTCGTGGAAGTGCCGCTTGATGCGCAGCGCCTCCTTGCACGCCACCAGCGCCTCGTCGCGTCTGCCGGTCGCCCGGTGGACGAGGGAGGAGACGTACCAGGCGTAGGACCGCAGCCACAGCTCGCCGCGCTCCTGGCAGACCTGCAGGCAGTCGACCAGCAGCGTCTCCGCCTCCTCGAACTCGCCCTGCGCGAGCAGCACCATGGACAGCTCGACGATCGCCGGCAGCAGGCCCGGGTTCAGCTCCCGGCCGCCGCGGTGGAACTCGATCGCGACGCCGAGCAGCGCGGTGGCCTTCTTCGCGTCGCCCTGCAGCATCGCTGCGGTGCCCTGCATCTTGGTCGCGAGCAGCACCGCGCCCGAGTCGCCCACGCGCACCGCGTCGGTGCTGCACTGCTCGGCCGCGGCGAGCGCGCCGGCCATGTCGCCCTGGGCGCTGCGGATGTAGGCCAGCACCCACAGGGCCTTGCAGCGCTCCTTGCTGGGCGAGGGGCTGGCCGTGAGCGCGCGCTCCAGGTAGATCACGCCCTCACGGGCGAAACCGCAGGCGACCCACAGGAACCACAGGGCCGACAGCAGCTTGAGGCCGACGCGCTCCTCGCCCGGAGTGGACAGGCAGTAGTCGAGCGCGACGCGGATGTTGTCGTGCTCCTGGCGCATCCGGGTGTACCAGTGGACCTGGCGCGGTCCCGACCAGGAGTGTTCGCTGCGCTCGGCGAGCTGGAGGTAGTAGTCGCGGTGGCGGCGACGCAGGTCCTGCGTCTCGCCGAGCTTGTCCAGCCACTCGCCGCCGTACTGCCGCAGCGTGTCGATCAGCCGGTATCGCTGGCCGGCCGGGGTGGGGAAGCTCAGCAGGACCGACTTGTCGACCAGGCCGCCGATCACGTCGAGGATCCGCTCGGAGGGCAGGGCGTCGCCGGCGCAGACATGCCGGGCCGCATCGAGCTCGAAGTCGCCGGCGAACACCGACAGCCGCGCCCACAGCAGCCGCTCGGCCGGTTCGCACAGCTCGTGGCTCCACCCGATCGCCGCGCGCAGGGTCTGGTGCCGCGGCAGCGCCGTACGGCTGGCTCCGGCGAGCAGGCTGAACCGGTCGGCGAGCAGCCCGAGGATCTGCTCGACCGACAGCGTGCGCAGGCGCACGGCGGCCAGTTCGATGGCCAGCGGGATCCCGTCGAGGCGGCGGCACAGCTCGGCGACGGCCGTGATGTTGTCCTCGTCCACCACGAAGTCGGGCACGACGGCGGAGGCCCGCGCGCCGAACAGCTCGACGGCCTCGTTGGTGAACGCGTTCTCCGAGGGGTTGTCGCCGGGCACGGACAGCGGCGGCACGGCGGCCGTGTACTCGCCCGGCGCGTTGAGCGATCGCCGGCTCGTCGCCAGGATGCGCAGGTGCGGCGCCGTTTTGAGCAGTTCCTGCGTGAGCTGCGCGCACGCGTCGACCAGGTGCTCGCAGGTGTCCAGGATGAGCAGGAGCTCCCGTTCGGCCAGCCACTCGGCGAGGGTGTCCGACCCCTCGCGCGGCGACTGGTCGGCGATGCCGAGCGCGGAGGTGATCGTGTGGTAGACCATCGCGGGGTCCTGCAGCCGGGCCAGCTCGACGTACCAGACGCCGTCCCTGAACTGCCGCCGCACCTGGTGTGCGAGACGCAGCGCGGTGCGCGACTTGCCGACTCCGCCGATGCCCGTGACGGTGACCAGCCGGTGCTCCTGCAGCTTCTGTCGCAGCGACGCGAGCAACCGCGTCCGCCCGACGAAGCTGGTCAGCTCCACGGGCAGGTTGCCCTCTTGCCGCCATCCTGCTGGCGTTGCCATGCCGCCTCACGGGGGGGTTCGTCCGGCGTGCTCCCTGCTCCCGCATCGTACCTTTGCGTGTGGTTGGCTGTCCGGTGGTACGGGCGTGACGTTTGCCCGGCGATGAGGCGGGGTGATCTCTCCTCGGGGGAAGGAGTCCCAGCGCCGCCCGGCCGTGGCCCCGGTCGCCTGACCGCGCGGTTCTCGCGGCTCACCGGGGCTCTACGGCCGCCCGGCTCTCTCGGCTTCGCGGCTCCGGGTGGAGCCAGTAGCATTGGCCGCGTGAGTGTGCAGCATCCGGATGACATGCGTCCGGTGGACCTCTTCGACGAGGGGCTGCCGGTGCTGCCTGACCAGACGAGCGACGACACCGACCTCGGGTGGGGCGATTGGCGCTCCGACTCCGACGTCTCCCATTTGCTGGAGGAACGTCCGCCTCACTGGGACTAGAGCGCGTCCAGCTCGAACCAGACGGCCTTTCCCCTGCTCGTCGGGCGCACTCCCCAGGAGCGGGACAGGGACTCGACGATCAGCAGCCCCCGGCCGCCCTCGTCGTCGTCCGGTGACCTGTCGCGGGCCCGCAGCGGAACGCGGGCCTCGTCCTCGTCTTCGTCCTCGACCTCGCACCGCAGGACGCCGTCCCGCAGCAGGAGCGTGAGGACCGGTTCCCCCCGCCCGTGCCGCAGGACGTTGGCGACCAGCTCGCTGACGAGCAGTTCGGCCACCTCGGTCACCTCGTCCTCCGCGCTGCCCGCCCAGTCACGCAGCGCAGCGCGGACGAGCCGGCGCGCCCGGCCCGTGGAGGACGGGACGGCGGGGAGGACCCAGCAGGCCCGGCACAGGTCCGGCACGCCGTCGTCGGCCGCCTCGTCGGGTGGGAGCCGCTCCCCCGGGAAGGCGTGGCCCGGCCGCCGAGCCATGGTGACCAGCATGGCCGTGCCCATGGACTCACGCGGCCTGCGCATAGCAGGCCCGGTGTGGGAGAAGGCTCCGGCCGTCGGGCAGCAGCTCGCCGGTGTCCTCGAACACCACGACACCGTTGCAGAGCAGCCCCCACCCCTGCTCGGGATGGAAGGCCACGAGACGGGCGGCGTCGTGATCGGGGGCGTACGCGGGCGGACACGGCGGGGTGTGCGGACACATGGGTCTCACCTCTCTCCTTCAGCAGACGGCGGACGGTTCACGAAGAGCCGGAACGCGCCGGCGGCCCGCTCCGGGCTCGCGGCGGACTCGCCCGGCACCGGCGCGGTCGCTCGCTGACACTCCCTACGATGGCCTCTGGAAGGCCCCGCCGTCTGCGCCGGCAGCCCCCATCCGACAGGCCTGCCCACGGCACCGCGGGATGGTGGCTAGCTGCAATGACGCGGATGCGCTCCGAATGCCACTCTGAATATGTGCCCCTCAGGTGTCTCATCGTCGACGACAGCGACCACTTCAAGGAGGCCGCCCGCCTGTTGCTGGAGGCGGACGGCATCGCTGTCGTGGGCACGGTGTCAACCACGGCCGAGGCGCTCCGGTGCTTCCAGGAGCTGCGGCCGGATCTCGTGCTGGTCGACATCGATCTGGGCGAGGAGAACGGCTTCGACCTGGTCCTGCGGCTCTACGAGGACGCGGGGGACCGTCCGCCGCGGGTCATCCTGATCTCGACGTACGACGAGCAGGACTTCGCCGAGATGATCGCGACCAGCCCGGCCCTCGCCTTCCTGTCCAAGCCACGCCTGTCGGGCCGGGCCATCGACGAGATCCTGCGGGGCGCGAACGCCTGAACGGGCCGGACCGGCAGCACCGGCACGGCCTCAGCGGGCGTCGAGGAACGCGAGCACCGCGAGCACGCGGCGGTGGTCGTCCTCCGTCTCCGGCAGCCGCAGTCTCGACATGATGCTGCGCACGTGCTTTTCGACCGTGCCCTCGGTGATCCAGAGTTTGTGCGCGATCCCCGCGTTCGACCGGCCCTCCGCCATGAGGGAGAGCACCTCGCGCTCGCGCTGGGTGAGCTGCTCCAGCGGATCATGCCGGCGGCGGGCGTTGAAGAGCTCGGCCACGAGGCTGGGGTCGACGACCGAGCCGCCGTGGACGATGCGCTGCAGCGTCTCGACGAATTCCGACACCGCGGTCACCCGGCTCTTCAGCAGGTAGCCGACCCGGTGCCCGGTGGCGAGCAGCTCCATCGCCTGTTCGACCTCGACGTGCGCGGACAGCAGCAGGATGCCCACCTCGGGGAACTCCGCACGGATGACCTTGGCCGCCTCGACGCCCTCCGTCGTGTGCTGCGGAGGCATCCGGATGTCGACGACGGCGAGATCCGGCCGGTGTTTCCGTACGAGCGCGAGCAGCTCGGCCGCGTTTCCCGCCTGGCCGGCGACCTCGAACCCCGATCGCTCCAGCAGGCTGGCCAGCCCCTCGCGCAACAGGACGTCGTCGTCCGCCAGCACCACTCGCGTCGGGGTCTCGTCCACCGCTCTGCCGCCTTCTCGCGTGCGATCACGCGCGTCGCTCAAGCCGGGCGGGCGACGACGTTGACCTGGGCATTCGGCCTTATCTCTCTCCGCCTTGTGAGAGTAGTGTGGCTTTGTGCGCGCGCGGTTGCTGTCATTGCTGCTACGCGCGAGCCGCCCGCCCCTCCTGTGGGGCATCCTGACGGGCGCCGCATGCGTGGCAGCCGAGACGTTCATAGCCTTTGCGCTGGCGCAGGTGGCGCCCAGCACCGCCCTGAACGTAGTTTATCTGGTCGGCGTTCTCGTGGTCGCCTACCTCTGGGGCATGGGCCTCGGTATGATCGTCGCTCTCGCCAGCGCCGGGGTCTACGACTTTTTCCACGTCCCGCCCCTGCACGAGGTCACCGTCTTCAGCTCCTGGACCTGGGTGCCGCTGCTGGTCTTCCTGATCGTCGGGGTGCTGGTGAGCGCCGCCGCCTCGCTGATGCGGTCCCTGGTGATAGAGGCGGAGGAACGCCGCCGCGAAGCCGATCTCGACGCGAGGACGGCCCGGCTCCTCCTCCGCGCCGAGCATCTGCGCGCGGCGCTGCCGGTCGTGGCCCGGCGCCTGGCGCAGGGACTCGGCCTGCCGTTCCTGGCTATCGAGCTCGGGCCGGTCGGCGACGATCCGCGCCACACCGCGCTGCCGCTGACCGACGACGGTGCCGGGATCGGCACGCTCGTCGTGCCTGCCGGCCTGCCGGCGGCCATGATGCGCCGCCTGCGGGAGCGCGTGGTGCCCTCGCTGGAAACGCTGCTGGTGGCGGCGCGCGACCGCGAGGCCATCGGGAACGCCCTGGCGGCGAGCCGGGACGAGCTAGGGAGGATCGCCGAGGAGCAGGCCGCCCTGCGACGGGTCGCCACCCTGGTAGCGCGAGGGGTCCCGCCGACGGAGATCTTCGGCGCGGTCGCCCGTGAGATGGGCCGGATCGTGAACGCGGACCACACCGCGATCGAACGCTACGAGCCCGACCGGACGGTCGTCCTGGTGAGTTCCTGGAGCTCGTCGGACCGCGGACCACCGCCGCCGGTGGGCTCGCGCCGGCCCCTCAGGGACACCGGCCTGTCCGCCCTCGTCCTGCGCACGGGACAGCCCGGCAGGATGACGGTGGAGGAGGGGGCAACCGGAGAACTGGACGGGTGGGCCAAGGACAAGGAGATCACGTCCGCGGTCGCCAGCCCCATCGTCGTCGAGGCGCGCCTGTGGGGCGTGACGATCGCCTTCTTCCGGGCCCGGGAGCCGCAGCCGGAAGGGGTCGAGGAGCGCATGCGGGACTTCACCGAACTCGTCGCCACCGCGATCTCCAACGCCGAGGCCCGCGACGAGCTCGCCGCCTCACGCGCCCGCGTGGTCGCGGCCTCGGACGAGACCCGGCACCGGATCGAACGCGACCTGCACGACGGGGCCCAGCAGCGTCTCGTCTCCCTGGGGCTGCAGTTGCGCATGGCGGAGACCGCCGTGCCGCCGGATCTGCCCAGGCTAAAGGAGCAGCTGTCCCACACGGCCGAGGGCCTGACGCTGGTGCTGGAGGACCTGCGCGAGCTGTCCCGCGGCATCCACCCGGCGATCCTGTCCAAGGGCGGGCTCGGGCCCGCGCTGAAGATGCTCGCGCGCCGTTCGGCCGTTCCCGTCGACCTGCAGGTGCGGGTCGACGGGCGCCTGCCGGAGCGGGTCGAGGTGGCGGTCTACTACATCGTCTCGGAGTGCCTGACGAACGTGGCCAAGCACGCGCAGGCCTCGCTGGTGTGCGTCGAGGTCGACGCGGCGGGCGACAGGGTGACAGTCGCGATCCGCGACGACGGGGTGGGAGGCGCGGATCCGGCACGGGGCTCGGGGCTCATCGGTCTCATCGACCGCGTCCAGGCGCTGGGCGGCACGATCGAGGTCACCAGCCCGGCCGGCCGGGGCACAACGCTGACGGCGGCCATCCCAATCGGCAAGGGCTGACGGGGTGGTCACGACCCCTGGCCGGGCAGAGGATCGGCGAGTGGCAGGCGGACCACGAAGCGGGCGCCGCCCTCTGCCGACTCCTCCACGCCAATCGTCCCGCCGTGCGCCCGCACGATCTCCCGTGCGATGGCGAGGCCCAGGCCCGAGCCGCCCCGGCCGCGGCTTCTGCACTCCTCCAAGCGGGTGAACGCCTCGAACACCTTCTCCCGGTCGGCTTCGGGGATGCCGTCTCCGTCGTCGGAGACGGCGAGTTCCGCGTGGGCGCCCTCCTGGCGCACCTCCACCAGCACCCTGCTCCTGGCGTGCCGCTGCGCGTTGTCCAGGAGGTTGCCCAGCAGACGGTGGATCTCGTGCTCGACGGCGGGGACCGCCACGCCGGGGATCAGCCGGAGCAGCACGGGCGACCGGTGGGCCCGGCTGGAGACCTCGGTCCGGACCAGCTCCGCCAAGTCGGCCGCCGTTCTCCCGTGGGGCGGCTTCGTCCCCGCCTTCAGGAGCAGTAGCAGGTCGGAGACGACCGCCTGCAGGCGGTCCACGTTTCTCAGCGAGCAGTCGACGAGCTCGGAGAGGTCCGTCTCGGCGGG
Organism: Microbispora sp. NPDC046973; assembly: GCF_040644495.1. NCBI lineage: Bacteria > Bacillati > Actinomycetota > Actinomycetes > Streptosporangiales > Streptosporangiaceae > Microbispora > Microbispora sp. NPDC046973. Next base: position 79,115 of record NZ_JBEYWQ010000010.1, read on the forward strand.
GTGCAGCCGGGCCTCCTCCAGTTGCGCCCGCAACCCGGCGAGCGGGGTGAGCAATTCGTGGGAGGCGCCGGACAGGAACCGGTGCTGCCGCTCGGCCTTGCTGTCCAGGCCTCTTCCAGTGCCGGCGAGCTGCTCCAGCACATTTCCCGCGACCGGCAGGGCGGCCCTGTCTTCGCTAGGAGGGACGGGGACGCGGGTGTCCGGATCGCTGGTCGGGATGGGGTCGTGGCACAAGACGCTTGGCGCAACGCTGTCGCCGGTGTCGTGGCCCCCGTCGGCCCGCCTGGGCAGGGAGGTGGCCTGCGGCGGCTCCGGGCGGGTGGCGGGAGCGCCCCCAGCGCAGGCCCCCGGCCCCGGCCCGAGTGCCGCCGGTTTCAGGTGAGTCATCGGTACCTGGTCACCTCCGGTTACGAGCGCGTGCTGTGGCCTGTAGGTCCGGCGGGGCCGTGCGGCCGTGGCCGATCGAGGACCGCGATGCCGGGAGTGGGGGGCCGGCCCGGATGTCCCCCCCGGCTCCCATAACCACCATGGCTCGGCCGATGCCGGCCTGTCTGCCACGGCAGCCTCCATGCCGGTTCCCCGCCAGCCGCCTCTGGGCATTCTGGCTGGCTGGAATGCCCGGGACGGCGCAGGGCTCTCGTCAGGAGACGACGTCCCTGCGGCGGAAGCGGCGGAAGGCCAGGGCGACGAGGACCACCGAGTAGGTCACGGAGATCGCCACGCCCTTCACCATGCCGCTGTAGTCGGGCTCCGGCGCGAGCGCGTCGAGCCACGCGGCGTTCCAGAACGTGGGAAGGAACTCGCGCAGCGTGCCCAGCGCCTCGACCGCCTGCAGGATGCTGCTGACGATCACCAAGCCGACCGCGCCGCCGACCGCGCCGAGCGGGGAGTCGGTGCCGACCGACAGCAGGAAGGCGACCGCGGCGACCACCAGCTGGCTGACCAGGGCATAGACGATGACGACGGCGAACTTGGGCAGCACGTCGGCGGCGGGGATCACCTCGCCGGTCCCCGGCACGGTGATGTCGTTCCACCCGAAGGCCAGCGTGCCGGCGAGCAGGGCCATCAGCGGAAGCACGGTCACCGCGGCGGCCGAGTACGCCAGCGCCACCACCAGCTTCTGGCGCAGCAGCCGGTCGCGGGGAACCGGCGCGGCCAGCAGGTAGCGCAGCGACGACCAGTTCGCCTCGCTCGCCACCGTGTCGCCGCAGAACAGCGCCACGGCGACCACCAGCAGGAAGTTGGCCGACACCGACAGGGCGAACGCCGCGAAGTTGAGCCCGCCCGCCGTGGCCAGATCGGACAGCCGCAGACTGCCCTGGCCCCGCCCTGCCGGCCCGAACTGGAAGGCCACGACGAGCACCCACGGCAGAGCGAGCAGCACGGCGAACATCGCCATGGTCCGGCGCCGCCGCAACTGCCGCACGAACTCCACCCGCAGCGGCAGCGTGCGTCCCGGAGCGTAGCCGGGCGCCCGGCCCCCCGCGTCGTCGCCGCGCGTGTCCGGTCCGTCCGGGGCGACCGGCGTGGTCCGCTCGCCGTCGCCGGCGGGTCCGGCCAGGTCCGGTGCGGGTCGCTTCGCCGCGCTCATCGGCGCTCTCCGATCAGGTCGAGGAACACGTCCTCAAGGCGGGGTCCGGCGCCGTTGGCGGCCGGCGCGGTGCCGAGCAGGTCGCCGACCGGCCCCGCCGACACCAGCCGCCCGCGGTGCATGACGACCACGTGGGTGCAGGTCTGCTCGACCTCGGCGAGCAGATGGCTGGAGACGATGACGGTGCGCCCCCGCTCGGCGTACGCCTTGAGCACGCGGCGCATCTCGGCGATCTGCGGCGGGTCGAGGCCGTTGGTCGGCTCGTCCAGCACGAGCAGGTCGGGGAGGCCGAGCATGGCCTGCGCGATGGCCAGGCGCTGGCGCATGCCCTGGGAGTAGGTGCGCACCGCGCGCTCCAGGGCCGCGCCGAGCCCGGCGATCTCCAGCGCCTCCTCCATGTGGGCGTCCTGCGGCGGCCGCCCCGTGGCCTGCCAGTACAGCTCCAGGTTGGCCCGGCCGGACAGGTGCGGCAGGAATCCCGGCCCCTCGACGAACGACCCCAGCCGCGACAACACCGGCGCCCCCGGCCGCACCCGGGTGCCGAAGATCCGGATCTCGCCCTCGTCGGGGTGGATGAGACCCATGAGCATGCGCATGGTGGTGGTCTTGCCCGCGCCGTTCGGCCCGAGCAGGCCGAGCACCTGGCCCTTCTCGACCCGGAACGACAGGCCGTCGACCGCCTTCTCGCCGTTGCGGTAGCGCTTGCCCAGCCCGCTGATCACCAGGGGCACCTCGGCCGACTCGGCGTCCACCGCCGGGTCGTCGCCCCCCTCCGTGCCGCGCCTGGCCCTGCCGGTCAGCAGCAGCACGGCGGCGATCGCGATCGCGGCGAGCGGCAGGGCCCACGTCCACCAGGCCGGGCCGGTGGCGGGTGTGCGCAGCGCCGCGTCCCCGGGCAGCTCCAGCGTGGGGGACTCCAGCGCGACCCGGTACACGGCGGGAGCGGCGGGCGTCGCGTAGCCGAGATCGGTGGTCGACACGACCACCCGCATCCTGTGCCCGGCGTCGAAGCGCCTGTCGATGGCCGGAAGCGTCACGGTGACCGGCGTGCCCGCCTCGCTCGCGGTGACCCGCAGCGGCGAGACCAGGCTCGACGGAAGCACCGGAAGCGATCCTCCGGAGACGTCGTAGAGCTTGGCGAACAGCGTGGCCTCACCCGTGCCGTACACCCGGATCGTGACGGTCGGACTGCCGGTGACCTGCGCGGGCCTGACCAGCGGGGCGGACTCGAAGACGGCCGCCTGGCCGGGCATGTCCAGCGCGATCGACGCGCCGCCGCCGTTTCCGCCGAGCAGCCCGCCGAGGCCGGGGACCGCCGAGATCGACGACGGCGACCCGCCCGCCGGGTTGGCGATCGGCTGCTGGGGGCCCCGGAGGGCGACGGCGGTCCGCTGTCCGCCCGGCAGGCCCGGGTAGCGGTCCGCGGTCGCGTGCAGGAGCACGGGGCGGCGCGTGCCCGGGTCCCGGCCGCCGTCCCTGGTCACCGTGAACGCGGCCGAGTCGCCGTCGCCGGCGGAGGAGCCGGTCCCCTTGAGATAGCGGTCGAACCAGCCGGTCGTGCGGTCGGACAGCCAGTCGGCCTCGCCGTCGCCGCCGTCGTGGCCGCCGTTGAACCAGGCGACCTCGACCGGAGCGCCGGTGGCGGCGATGGCCCGGGCGTTGGCGTCGGCGTGCGAGAGCGGGAACAGCGAGTCGCGCTGGCCCTGGACCAGCAGCGTCGGCACCTTGATCCGGCCGGGCACCGAGATCGGGCTCGACCGCCGCAAGAGATCGACCGCCTCCTTGGTGGCGCGGCCGGACTCGGCCACCTTCTGGTACATCTCGCAGATCTGCGGCAGGAACCGCCCGCACTGCACCTGCTCGGCCGTCCCGGGCGTCCGCACGGTCTCCCGGCTCCCGGACGCGTCGCCGCGGGAGCCCGCGGCCGCGCCGGCGAGGCCGGCCACACCGCCCGCGCCGAGGCCGCCGTCGGGGGCCAGCCGGTCGGCGGCGGCGCTGAAGAAGATGCCGGCCCACATCTTCTTGAAGACGCCGTTGAGCGGGCCCTTGCCCGTGGCGTCGGGGAAGAGCGCGTCGGCGAGGTCGTACCAGGTGATCTGCGGGACGATCGCGTCGACCCGGCTGTCGTAGGCCGCGGCCATCAGCGCGATCGCCCCGCCGTAGGAGCCGCCGGCGATCCCGACGCGGGGGTCGCCCGGGGCGTCGAGACGCACTTCGGGGCGCTTGGCCAGCCAATCGATCAGCCCCCGCACGTCCTTGACCTCGTAGTCGGGCGAGTTGAGCGCGATCTGCCCGGTCGAGCGGCCGAACCCGCGGGCCGACCAGGTCAGCACGGCGTAGCCCTGCTGCGCGAGCCGTCCCGCCTGCTCGCGCATGCTCTCCTTGCTGCCGCCGAAGCCGTGGGCGAGCAGCACGGCCGGGGCCCTGCCGCCGGAGGCCGGGGGATAGAAGGTGGCGTCGAGATCGACGCGCTGGTCGTCGGCCGGTCCGTCCACGACGGGGATGACCAGGTCGCGCCCCTTCACCTCGGGGCCGGAGGGCCACAGGGCCCATGTCACGCCTCCGGCCAACAGGATGACCAGCGTGACCACGATCGTGAGGGCACGCCGCCCACCCGGAAACGTCACGTCGCGATGCTACTTGTCTCTGCTGAGAGACCGCTGAGGAGCCGCCGCGCCTGTGGATAACCGCCGCGGCGGCGGGCGCGGCCGGGTCCGCGCACGAATCGTGATGGTGCATCGGGGTAAACCCTGATTGCGCCTCACCATAGGGAACGGCATCATTTCGCGCGTGAATGGAACGCCGCTCAAGCAGATCCCCGCTCGCGCGATCGAGTGGGCTCTTCCGTACTGGACGCGGGGGGAGGCGGGCAGGCAGACGCCGCAGGACCTTTTCCGGGTGCTCTACCTGGGCTGGCTCGCGGCGTTCGTCCTCAAGGTGCTCGGGTCGAGCTGGGACGTGTCGTGGCACTTCAGGTGGCTGCGCGACGACCTGGCCCCGCCGCACCTGCTCAACACGGTCGGCACGGCGATCGCCGTGGCGCTGACCATCGTGCACTGGTACACGGGCTACGGGGTGGACCGCACGTCCTCCCGCCTGATCGTGTGGGGCACGGGGGTCTTCCTCATCGCGATCCCGCTCGACCTGATCAACCACCGGGTCAACGGGATCGACATCACCGCGTGGAGCCCCTCCCACGCGCTGCTGTACATCGGCACCGCGCTGATGCTCGCCGGTGTCATCCGGGGCTGGTACCTCGGCTCGGGCCGCTATGCCGGGATCACCCGCGGCCGGCGTGCGCTGGTGCTGGGCGGCCTGTTCGCGTTCTTCCTGGAGAACGCGCACTTCCCCGAGCTGCAGCAGGAGTACGGCGTGCTGGAGCTGGCCTCCTGGGACCGCGGCCAGCCGTACGCCGAGCCGACGCTGCTCGAGTTCGCGGCCAACCAGATGGGCCGGGGCGTCGACCGGGCCATGGTGCTCAAGTTCTCGCTGCCGATCCCCGACGTCGTCTACGCCGTGTACGCCGGGGTGGTGGGCGTCGCGATCCTGGTCCTCGCCCGCGTCATGGTCGGCCGTCGCTACACGGCCACCGCGATCGCCGGGTCGTACGTGGCCTACCGGTGCCTGATCTGGCCGCTGCTCGTCGGGGGCGGGTTCCCGCCGTCGGCCATCCCGTTCTTCTTCCTGCTCGCCGGGCTCGGCGTCGACCTGGCCTTCCTGGTGCCGATCAGGCACCTGCGGCCGCTCGTGGGCGCGGTGCTCGCCACCGCAGGGGTGTACGGAGGGCTGCTGGCGCAGGACCGGGTGCTCGAAGCCCCGCCGTACGCGCCCGAGGCCTGGCCGGTGGCGCTCGCCGCCCTGGCCGTCGTGTGGTACGCGGTGGAGTGGTTCGCCGGCCGCAGAGGGCTGACGGCGGCCGACGCGGAGGACAGGATCGCCCAGGAGGCGCAGCTCGGGGAGACGGAGATCACGGCCGGGTCCGTCCCGTCGCGCGATGCCGCGTCCGACGCGGTGCCGGAGGCGGCGCCCGAGGCGGCGCCCGCGCCCGCCGCCGTGTCCGAGCCGACGGCCTGATCGCCCGCACCCGCGCTCACACGCCTTTCCTGAGCCGCTCCCTCGCCGGGGGCGGCTCTCGGCGTCTCGGCGTCTCGGAGGCGAGCCGGGCGGGGCCACGGGTCAGGCGACGCGGGTCAGGCGACGCGGGTCAGGCCGATGGGGGCCAGGCGAGGTGGGTCAGACGACGCGGGCCAGGCGACAGGGGGTCAGGCCACGGGGGTCTTGGTCAGCGCGACCGCGACGCCGAACGCGAGGCCCATCACGGTGAGTTCCAAGGCCGCCCAGGCGGCGAACGCGGACGGAGCCTGGCGCGTGACCGCCGGCAGCAGCCGCCAGCGGATGTTGCCCCCCAGCAGTGCGATCACTCCGGTGAACACCGCCTTGGCGACCACGAGCCGGCCGTAGCCCGTCGTGACCAGCGACGCGGGGAAGCTCTCGCCGGGCGCGAGCAGAAGCTCCACCAGACCGTTGAAGAGCCCGGACAGTCCCACGACGACCAGCGCGTACGTCGCCAGCCGGGAGAACCGGGGCAGCGTGCGGGCGAGCAGGTCGCGATGACGCGGCAGCAGGACGGCGAGCGCGACCAGGCCGCCCACCCAGGCGCAGGCCCCGATGACGTGCAGCTCCATCGAGACCATGCTGAGGTCGTGCCAGTACCAGTTCGAGGCGTGGCCGGTCACCGGGAGCGGCAGCAGCCCGAACCCGGCGACGAGCACCCGCAGCTCGGCCGGCACCTTCTCGCCGAACCGCACCGCGAGCATCCCCACGGCGGCGCTGGCCAGGGCGCACGACGCGCTCACGATCATGCCCTGCCCCGCGCCGATGCCGTCGACGTACGCCGCCACGTCGGGGAACGCGCCCGGGGTGACCTCGGCGGCGCTGAGGACGGCCGACACCAGCGCCGCAGCGCACCAGATCAACGAGAACAGCACGGCCCAGTGCCGGGCCATGGAGGCGATCGGCTCGGTCCGGTCCGGGTCGTCGAAGCCGAGGAGCTTGGGGAGCAGGCTGAGACCGATGGTCGCGGTGGCGGCCAGGTCGAGCACGAGCCGGACGACCGGCAGCCCGTACTCGACGATCGTGCCCGGCATGGGCAGCCCCGGCACCCTTCCCGGCAGCGTGAGCCAGGTCGCGATCACGACCGCGAGCAGGGCGCCGGCGGCCAGCCCCGCCGCCGGAACCCGGGCGCGGGCGTGCTCGGTCCCGGGGCCGGGCCTGCCCGCCGAGACGTGCGGTTCCGAGGTCGTGGTCACGCGGCGCCGCCCGAGGCCGGGGAGCTTCCCGCGCCGGTCCCGGCGGCGGTCGAGCGCGCGGCGGCCGGGCCGTCGGCGCCGGAACCCGGCGCAAGCGCCCTTGCCGCCGCCTCTGATGCCGCCGTCTCTGACGCGGGTGCGCCCGGCGCCTCTGTGCCCGATGCCTCTGTGTCCGATGCCTCTGTGTCTGATTTCTCCGCGTGCGACGTCTCCGTGCCCGACGGCTCCGGTCCGGCCGGGGAGGCCGCTCGCGACGTTCCCGCCGCCGGGGGAGCCGGGATCGTCCCGTCGCGCAGGCGCCGGTCGTGCCGTACGAGCACGCGGGCGCACAGCGCCAGCAGAGCGGCGGTGACGGCCAGCAGCCCCCATACCCAGCTTCCGCCGCCCTGGCCGGTCGTCGCAGCCCCGGTCGTCGCAGCGCCGGGGTTCGCCGTGCCAGGGTTCGCCGTGCCGGGCGCGGGGGTGACCGTCGGCACGATGACCGCACCGGGAGCCGCGCCCCCGCCGTTCACAGTGAACTTCACGGCGCCGGTGACCGGGTGGCCGTCGTTCGACACGATGCGGTAGCCGATCGCGTACGCCCCCGCGGGGGTGCCCGTCCGTACGCCGATGGAGACGTTCCTGCCGTCCACCGTGATCTCGCCCTGCTCGTAGTGCGCGCCGTCCGGCCCGGTGACGGCGATCCGCGCGAAGTCGCGGCGTACGGCCTGGTCGAAGGTGAGCGTCACGGAGGCGGGCATGGCGCCGAGGACCGCGCCGTCCTTGGGGTCGCTCGCGACGAGGACGTCGTGGGCCCGCGCGGGCGTCGCGAGCAGCATCACCGAGAGCAGGGCCAGCAGCGGCGCGGCGAGCAGTCGCAGACGGCCACGCGGCACGCTGAGCGCGCGCACGCGGACATGTGGCGCGGCGAGCGCCCGCAGGCCGTTACGCGGCGGGACGGCGCGGGCGGCCGCCGGGGGCGGTGCGGTCCGTCCCGTCCTTCGCCCACCGCCGCGCGTGGTCGGGGCGTCGTTGCACATCCGGGCGACCTGCTCCACCTGCCTTGCCTTCCTTTTGCCGGGCGCCGACCCAGCCATGGTCCCACTGATCGCGGTCCGCGCACGCCGCGCGGCGCCCCGTGGCGACGGCTGCGGATCGTGCCGTGGTGATCGATTCCGGTGATGTGCCGGGCGGCGGGCGCATTCTCCTGGTTGAGTGGACGACGGGCCGAATCCGGCGTTCGGCGCCGTGCGTCCGTCGTGACGACCGCCGCGAAGGAGGAGAGCTCATGACCCCCCAGCCGACCGTAGGCGGATCCGAGCGGAGCGAGGCCCCGGTGCGCTCGCCGTGGCTGACGATCGCCCTCATCTACCTCGCCGGCGTCGTGGCGGCGATGAGCTACGGCAAGTTCTCCGCGGCCGGGCCTTCGATGGCCGATGAGCTCGGGCTGTCGCTGTCGCAACTGGGCTGGGCGATCTCGGCGGTGGTCGGGGTGGGCGCCGTCGCGGGGCTGCCCGCCGGATATCTGGTCCGCCGGTTCGGCACGGGCAGGTCGCTGGTCGCCGGCCTGGGGCTGATGGTGGCGGCGAGCGCGCTGAGCGCGGCCGCGGGAAGCTTCGCCTGGTTGCTGGCCGCCCGCGTCGCCGAAGGCGTCGGCTATCTCGTGGTGACCATCGCGTGCCCGGCGCTGGTCCTCCAACTCGCCGAGGAACGGGACCGGGGGCTCGCCCTGTCCGTCTGGGCGACGTTCGTCCCGGTGGGCATCGGCGTGAGCACCCTCGCGGGCGGCGCCGCCGACGAGGCGCTCGGCTGGCGCGGCTGGGTGCTGCTGATCGCGGGACTGACGCTGCTGATGGCGGTGGCCGTCCGGATGCGGCTGCCGCGGACGTCCGCCTCCGCCGCGGCCGCCGGGCCCGTGCCCGGCGCGCGGGCGCTGGCGTGGCCCGCGCTGCTCACCGCGTGTTTCTGCCTGATGGTGCTGGTGACGATGCCGGTGGTCGTGCTGCTGCCCACGCTCCTGATCGACGAGCACGCGAGCTCCGCCGGCGTCGCAGGGGCCCTGACCTCGGCGATCTCGTTCGCCGGCGTCCTCGGCGGGCTGTCCGTGGGTGTCCTGCTTCGGCGGGGCGTGCCGCTCGCCGCGCTCGCCCTGTCCGGGCTGCTGGTCGTGCCGGCCGCCTGGCTCGTCTACGGCGCCGACGCTCCGCTCGCCGCCGCGGCGACCGGTGCGGGGATCGTCTCCCTGGAGAACGGGCTGCTGGGCGCCTTGGCCTTCGCCGCTCTTCCCTTCGTGCTGGAGCGCCTCGACCACGCCGACGTGGGCACCGGAATGGTGGCCCAGATGGGCAGCGTGGGCGCGCTCGTCGGCCCTCCGCTGTTCGGCCTCGTCGCCGGGGCCTCCGGGTTCGGGGCCGTCGTGCCGGTCATCGCCGCCGGGATGCTGGCCTCGGTCGGCGGGATGCTGCTGGTGGCCAGGAACGTCGCCCGCCGTGCCCGGGGCCTCGCCGCGGACGGATGAGAAGGTTCCCGGACGGCGCGACGCCCGGCGGTCTCCCGACTCGTGATCGGGTGAGACCGCCGGGCGTCGGCTCCGGGCCGTACCGGTGTCACCGGTCCGGGACGGCCCGGAGGCTATGCCGTACGTCCGGGCGGGTCGCCGCGGGGCGTACGGGCGGGGGAGTGGGTCAGAGCCTGGTCCAGAGGGCGGGGACGTTCGGCGGCTCCCAGCCCGCCAGGGCGGTGTGCGGCTGGCGGCACTGGTAGATCGCACCGCCGTAGGTCACCCGGTCACCCGTCGCGTACGCCGTGCCGGCCGTCCAGGCGGGGTAGCCGCCGGGGCTCGCCGACGGCGAGGCGCTGGGAGACGGGCTGGGGGACGCGCTGGGGGAGGCCGACGGTGAGGCCGAAGGCGACACGGACGGCGAGGCCGAGGGCGAGGCGGACGCGCAGGGCCCCTGGTCCAGCCACACCTGGGCGTTGCCGGGCGTCTCGCTCTGGGTCCACCACTGCGCCTTCCAGGTGTGACCGGCGTACGAGACGAGGGTGCCGCCCGTGTAGACGGTCGTGGACGACCACGCGGGGGCCGCGCACGTCCCGGCCGACGGCGACGCGCTGGGAGACGCCGACGGGGAGCCGGACGGGGACGCTGAGGGAGACGCGGAGGGAGACGCGACCACGCCGCCCCTGGCGAGGTCCTGGGTGATGCCGTACGTCGCGCCGCCGAAGGAGACCGTCCAATTGGAGGGGGTCGAGGTGGGCAGGTAGTAGACGAAGGCCACGTCCACCGAGGCGCCCGGCGCGAGGCTCTGCCAGCTCGGCAGCTTCAGCGACACCCGGTTATAGTCGCCCTTCAGCCCGCCGACGTTGTTCGGCGCGGTGTGGTCCCTGCGGACGATCGTGGAGCCGAAGCCCGACTGGTCGGCCGCGTTGCCCGGAGCCGAGCTCGCGTAGTCGAACTGGAACTCCGTCCCGCCCGGCAGCGTCACACCCGAGTTGTTGGTGATGTGGATCTTCGGGTTGATCGGATAGTTGTTGTCGCCCAGGGCAAAGTCGCGGAACTCCACCGAGATGTCCAGCTTCTGCGCCGGGATCGGGGTGGTCGCCCGCACGTTCCCGTACGGCGTGGCGGCCTTGAACGTGTCGTACATGAGCGTGGTCAGCGTGGCGCCGGGCTCGTACTGGCCCTTGGCCTCGTTCCAGCCGTAGTCGCCGGCGAGCTCCCAGATCATCGTGCCACCGATGCCCCTGGAGACCACGTAGTCGGCCTTGGCCGCCACCGACTGGTCGTCCTCGGTGGACAGGAACACCTTCTTGGTGGAGTTCCACAGCCAGGGCGCGGTCAGCGTCGAGTCGTAGTAGCGGGTGTAGGCGCCGGTGAGCGACGTGTCCGTGACGCCGTAGGCGGCGAGGTAGTCGCCGAGGATGCCCTTCTCGAGGTTCTTGGCGTGCCACATCGGGTTGGAGCCCGCCGGGGACTCCTTGCCGTTGTCGTCGAGGTCGTGCCACAGGTTGTCGATGCCGACCGCTCCGTCGCCGCAGGTGGTGAGGCCGGAGCCGGCCGGGCAGGTGGTGGCGGGGGCGGTGCCCCACAGGCCGTTCGTGCCGCCCTGCACGTTCTTGAACCCGCGGGTGTAGTACGGCAGCCCGATGTTGATCCGGCCGGGCTGCATGGCGCCGCGGAAGTAGTGGTAGGCCCAGTCGGCGTTGAGGTAGCCGATGCCGCCGTACTGCCCGGCTCCGTACACGCCGGCGGCGGCGAGCTCGCCGTCCTTGCCGTCGTCGAACAGGTACGCGTTGGGGCCGACGTACTTGTTCCACGCGCCGTGCAGGTCGTAGGACATGATGTCGACGTAGTCGAGGTACTGCGTGACCTGGTAGGTCTCCATGCCGCGCAGCAGCCAGCCGGACGCGGGCGCGGCGACGGTCAGCATGTAGTACTTCCCGTCGGCGGCGGCGGCGCGGTCCAGCTTCTCGCGCAGCGTCTTCATGAGCGCGGCGTAGCCCTTCATCAGCGTCGCGCGCTTGGAGTTGGCGATCGGCCAGTCGAGCGGGTTGCCCGCGTCGTTGTTCGACGTCGGGTACTCGTAGTCGATGTCCACGCCGTTGAAGCCGTAGGTGCGCAGGAACGACACGACGGAGTCGGCGAACGTGTCGATGCCCGCCTGGGTCGAGGTCATCGTGTAGAAGCCGCCGCTCGCCTGCCGCTTGCCCGCGTCGTCGAAGTAGCCGCCGGTCTCGGCCCAGCCGCCCACGCTGATCAGGGTCTTGGTGTCGGGAAACCGCTTCTTGAACTTGCCGAGCAGGTTGAAGTGGCCCTTGTAGGAGTACGCCGGGTCCATCTCGGCCCCGGTGACGCCGGGCCACGTCATGCCGATGGCGGGGTTCTTCGCGGTGTCCGATCCGACGGAGATCTTGTTGTCCGGCCCCACGTGGGCGAACGCGTAGTTGATGTGGGTGACCTTGCCCCAGGGGATGTCCTTGACCAGATAGCGGGTCTGCCCGTTGGAGCCGTCGCGCCAGCCGGTGAAGTAGCCGATGATCCGGCGGGGGTGGTCGGCGCCCATCTTCTCCCGGCCGCCCGTGTCGTAGGCCAGGCAGTAGGGGACGTCGACGCCGGGCGTCCGGTAGAGCCCGTCGGGCCGGCACGCCTCGTCGCCGGCCGCCGCCCCGGCGGTGCCGCCGGTCGCGGCCAGTGCCACGGCCCCGGCGGCGAATGCGATGCAGACCGCCGAAGCGGTCCGCGCCAACGATGATCTCAACAGGCGCACAGCCATACCTCCGACAGGCGAAGTGCCGATCCTCCACACCCCGCCCCCCAGGGGTTGATCGGAACGTAAGCCGCCGGAACAGCCGCGTCAATGCTCTCTATTAAGAAACTTTCCTTTTAATGACCGCTTAAGGCGAGCTTGATCAAGACAGCAGCCAGCCGTACAGCCAGGCGAGGAACGCGAGGCCGGCCAGGGCGGGGACGATCCGGGCGGCGGCGGCGTTCAGCCGGAACGCCTCGACGATCGACAGCCCGGTGGAGACCAGGGCCAGCAGGCCATACCAGGCCAGGGCGTGCGGCACCCCGATCGCGAGCGTGGTCCAGTCCTTGATCGCCGACAGGCTGAGCGCCGACAGCGCGCCCAGCGCGACGCCCGCCAGGCCCGCGAGCGCGCTCAGCCCGCCGCCGCGCCTGCGCACCAAGGAGATCAGCCCCGCGACGAGCTGGACGGCCGACACGAGCAGGAAGACCGCGGGGACGGCCAGCGGGATCGGCGACCGGGACAGCCGGTAGACCGACGAGGTGAGGAGCAGGCCACCCGGCCGCACGACGGGGTACGGCGCGGCGCCGGGGTCGCACGCGCGGGCCGTCGCGGCCGGGTCGTCGAGGAACGCGGCGATCATCTGACGGCTGCAGGCGCTCGACAGGAAGACGGCGTGCCCGACCCCGGCGAACTCGGCGAACCGCGCGCCCGGCACGGCCGACACCGCCTGGCGCGCGGCCTCCGGCGGGGTGGTGGGGTCGTACTGGCCGCCCACGACCAGGACCGGCGGCGTCGCCCCCTCCGAGGAGGCCCCTTCCGCCGAAGCAGGGGTGACCGACCCGCCCGGGGTCAGGAGATCGGCGTCGGCCCGCGCGGCGGGCAGATCCCAGGCGTCGCAGACCGCCGCGTCGACGACCCCGGTGAACAGCCGGGGGCCCCGGGACCCGGGGAAGGAGTTGTACGGCGTCTCGTCCTGGCACTGGACGGCGTAGTACAGGCCCCACTCGTGCGAGGTCAGCCCGTCGCCGGCGGCGTCGACCAGGGGTTGCAGCAGTTCGGTGCGCCCGGAGGCCAGCCCGTCCACGAGGGCCGGCACGATCGGGATCACGTCGGTCTCGTGCAGCGCCTCGCCGAGGATCGTCGCCACGTCGTCCCCGTTGAGCTGCACCGTCAGCCGCTTGCGGGTGAGCGGATCCCGGGTCTCGTACGTCGCGGGGTGCGCGTTGAGCGCTTTCACCATGGCGTCGAACCGGGCGGCGATCCCCAGCTTGGTCATCGCCCCCGAGAGCGCGGCGGACGCCTCGTCGTACCAGCGGGAGCCCGCGGGAAGCAGCGAGTCCAGCACGACCCCTCGGGTGCCCTGCGGGTCGCGCGCCGCCGCCAGCAGCATCGGGCGGGTGGAGTAGCTGACGCCGAACAGGTACCACCGCGGGTAGCCGAGCGCGGCCCGCAGGTCCACCACGTCGGCCGCGATCTCGGCGGTCCGGTAGCCGCGCAGGTCGACGTGCTCGCCCTCCAGGCGCGACTGGCAGGCCAGCGCCTGCCGGGCGAGCGGGGCGGTCTCGGCCGACGCGGGCCCGGGCGTGCGCAGGGTGTCCACGACCCCGCGGACGATCTCTGGGCAGCTCAGCCTGGGCTCGGAGTAGCGCCCGCCGCGCTGTTCGAGGACGACCACGTCGCGGCCGGGGAACATCTGGGAGAGGAACCCGGTGAGCTGGAGCGAGGCCGATCCCGGCCCGCCGCTCATGTAGACGACCGGGTCGGCCGCCTGCCCCGAGGCCTGTGACGCCCGGTGCACCGCGTAGCCGACCTTGATGGTCCTGCTGTTGGGGACGTCACGCCGCTCGGGGGCGAGGAGGTAGCCGCAGGTCGTGCCGGACGGCACGGCGACCGGGCAGGGGTGCTCCTCGACGGGCGGCCCTTGCGCCGCCCCCGCCGCCCGCCTGCCGGGAACCGCCGACGCCGGGGCGGCCACCGCGTGCTCCGCGCCCCGCGCCGTCCCGGACCACGCGGATCCGGACCACGCGGACCCAGACCACGCCGTCCCCGGCCATGCGGATCCGGACCACGCCGACTCGGTCCGCACCGTCGCGGCCCCCTCGCGGACCGGCGCCGCGAGGGCCGCCGATCCGGAACCTCCCAGAAGCACGAGCGCCGCGGCGAATGCCGTGACGGCCGCTCCACGCGAACTCCGCAACCGTCAGCCCCGTCCCGCGAACCCGGCGATATCCGCAGAAACCTTAGCGTGTCCGTTGGTCATCCCGCCCCCATTCGTCCAAGCGCTCCCATTTTGGACGATCATGGGACGGGTCCCGGTTTCAGCGGGGCCGTGCGGTGCTCTCCCTGACCACCAGGTCGGTGGACAGCTCGACGCGGCGCGCCTCGGTGTTCTCGCCCCGGCCCATGGCCAGCACCATCCGCGCGGCCAGCGCGGCCATCTCCTCCAGGGGCTGGCGCACGGTGGTCAGCGGCGGCCACGCGGACCGGGACAGCGGCAGGTCGTCGAAGCCGACCACGCTGAGGTCCTCGGGCACCCGCAGGCCCCGCTGCCGGGCCGCCTCGAACACGCCGAACGCCTGCATGTCGCTGCCGGCGAAGATGGCGGTCGGGGGATTGTCCAGCGAGAGCAGCGCGTGACCGGCGTCGTGGCCCGAGTTGACCAGGAAGTCGCCGTAGCGGATGAGTTCGGGGTCGATGGACACACCGGCGGTCTCCAGGGCGGCGCGGTAGCCGTCGATCCTGGCCCGGCTGCACAGCATGTCGGGCGGGCCGCCGATCATGCCGATCCGGGTGTGGCCGAGGTCGAGGAGGTGGCGCGTGGCCGCGAGGCCGCCGTGCCAGTTGGTCGCGCCGACCGACGCCACGCCGGGCGGCGGCTCGCCCTCGGGGTCGACGACGACGAACGGGATCGAGCGGGCGCTGAGCTGGCCCTGCTGCCGCACCGAGAGCCGGGAGCTGACGATGATCACACCGTCCGTGCGCCGCGCCGCGATGCGCTCCAGCCAGTCACGGCCGGGGCCCGCGTGCGTGTGCAGCACGGAGATCACCACGCTCGCGGCGGCCTCGTGCGCCGCCTGCTCGGCCCCGCGCACGAGCTCCATGGCCCAGGGGCTCTCGATCTCGGCGAAGACCAGGTCCAGTAAACCGACCGGGCCGTCACCCTGCCCCGTCCTTCGCTGGTACCCGTGCTTCTGCAGGAGGCGCTCCACCCGCTGACGGGTCTCCGGCGCGACCTCGGGACGGCCGTTGATCACCTTCGACACGGTCGGAACGGAGACTCCGGCCTCCTCCGCTATCTGGGCGATGGTCACCCGCCTCTTCACTGGCATGAAGCCGATCGTAGCCGAAAGTTTCGGGAGACCTGAATCGGTTCCCCCTGATGAGACACTTGACCGCCGTGAACAAGCCGAGAGCGCCCTTGACGCTTAACCTTAACTTTACTTATTCTCCGGACCACGAAACATTCGGGTCTTAGCCGAAACTTTCAGAACGACTGTCGACAGCGGGTAGCGGAGGAGAAGGCGGGGGCGTCGCCCTCCGGCCACGCCGCCGGTTTCGAGCTTTGAGGAGAGTCGATGACGCTGCTGCGCGTGTCCGGATCCCGGCTGGTGAACGAGGCGGGCGACCCGGTCAGGCTGCGGGGGGTCGGCCTGGGCGGCTGGCTCAACATGGAGAACTTCATCACCGGCTACCCGGCCGACGAGTCCTCGATGCGCGCGGCGGTGCGGGAGGTGCTCGGCGAGGAACGCCAGGAGGTGTTCTTCGACCGCTTCCTGACCTCGTTCTTCACCGAGGCCGACGCCGACCTCCTGCGGGACATGGGCGTCAACTGCGTACGGATCCCGGTCAACTACCGCCACCTCGAGTCGGACGACCGGCCGATGGAGATCGTCGAGCGCGGCTTCCGCCACCTCGACCGGGTCATCGCAATGCTGGGAGAGCGCGGCGTCTACAGCGTCATCGACCTGCACGCGCTTCCTGGGGCCCAGAACCAGCACTGGCACTCCGACAACCCCACCCACGTCGCCTCCTTCTGGCAGCACCGGCACTTCCAGGACCGGGCGGTTCACCTGTGGGAGGCGATGGCCGACCACTACAGGGACAACCCGTGGGTGGCGGGCTACAACCCGATCAACGAGCCGGCCGACTCGAGTGGCCAGGTGGTCGGGCCCTTCTACGACCGTCTGGTCAAGGCGCTGCGCGCCGTCGACCCCGCTCACGTGCTGTTCCTCGACGGGAACACCTACTCGACCGACTTCTCGGTGTTCCGCGAGGTCTACGAGAACACCGTGTTCGTCTGCCACGACTACGCGCTGGCCGGATTCGCCCACGGCGGGCCGTACCCCGGGTACACCCGCGGCGAGTGGTGTGACCGCGACGAACTCGAGCGCGCCTTCGCCCGCCGCACCGCCTTCCAGCGGGAGACGGGCACGCCGATCTGGGTCGGCGAGTTCGGGCCCGTCTACACCGGCGACCCCTCCGTGGACGAGCAGCGCTACCAGATCCTGCGCGACCAGCTCGAGATCTTCGACGCGCACGAGGCCGGCTGGTCCATCTGGACCTACAAGGACGTCGGCCTGCAGGGCCTGGTCTGCGCGGGCGGGCCCTACATGGAGCGGTTCGGGCCGTTCATGGCGAAGAAGAAGCGCCTCGGCGCCGACCGGTGGGGCTCGACGATGGAGGAGACGGCGAGCGAGCTCGCGCCGCTGCACCGGCTGATCGACACCGAGTTCCCTTCCTGGAACCCGTACCCGTGGGGCGCCCGCTACCAGACCGACGACCTCATCCGGCACATCCTGATCGCCCAGGCGCTGCTGCCCGAGTACGCCGAGCTGTTCCGCGGGCTGGACGACGACGAGCTGCTCGCGCTCGCCGACTCCTTCGCCCTGTCCAACTGCACCCGGCGCGAGCCCCTGATCCGGCTTCTCTCCGACAACCTGGCCGCGCGCTAGCGCGGCACGAGGAGACCCCCCGATGCGCAGCCTCCTTCACCGGGCGGCCGCGGCCGTCCTGCGTTTACTGTCAGGACGGCCCGCTGCCGCGGCCGTCCTGCGTCTGCTTGCAGTACGGCCCGCTGCCGCGGCCGTCCTGCGCCTGCTTGCAGTACGGCCCGCTGCCGCGGCCGTCCTGTGCCTGCTCGTGGGACTGCCGGCGGTCGCGGCGAGTGCGGTTCCCGCCGACGCCGCGGCCGTGCAGGTCGCGAAGTACGACTTCGAAGACGGCACCAGCGAGGGATGGGGGCCCAGAGGCGACGGGGTCGAGGTCGGCGCGACCTCCGACGCCGCGCACTCGGGGTCGCGCTCCCTGCTCACCACCGGCCGCACCGCCACCTGGCACGGGGCGTCCATCAGCCCGCCCTTCCAGAAGGGCGTCACGTACCAGGTCACGGCGTACGCGCGGATGGTGAGCGGGGAGCCGTCGAGCACGATCGCGCTGACCGTGCAGCGCACCCCCGACGGCGGCGACACCACCTACGAACGGGTGGCCGCCGCCACCGTGACCGACGGCGGCTGGGCCGAGCTGTCGGGCACCTACTCCTTCGGCGCGGACTCCACCGGCCTGCAGCTCTACGCCGAGAGCTCCGAGGCGACCGGGAAGTACTACATCGACGACATCGTCATCACCTCGGACACCGACCCCGCACGCTCGGGCCTGAGCACCGACTTCGAGACCGGCACGGCCCAGGGCTGGTCGCCGCGCGCCTCGGCGTCCCTGGCGGCCACGACCGACGCCGCGCACGGCGGCGCCCGCAGCCTCGCGGTGACCGGCCGTTCGGCCTCCTGGGACGGTCCGGCGATCAGCGTGCTCGGCAAGATGGCCAAGGGGTCGAAGTACACCCTGTCGGCCTGGGTGCGCCTCGGCCCGGACACGACCTCGGGCGACCTCGGCCTGTCGATCGAGCGACGGACGAACGGCACCCCCAGCTACGAGCGGGTGGCCGCGCCGAAGGCCGTCCCCGAGGGACAGTGGGTGCAGCTCACCGGAACCTACACGCTCGCCTACGACGTGGACTTCCTCAGTGTCTACGTGGAGTCCGGCGCCGGCACGTTCCCCTTCTACCTGGACGACTTCACGCTCACCTACGTCGAGCCCAAGCCGATCCAGACCGACATCCCCTCGCTGAAGGACGAGGTGCCGTTCACCCTGGGGGCGGCGGTCGCCCGCGCCCAGACGCTCGGCGAGCACGGCGACCTGCTGCTCAAGCACTTCAGCGGGATCACCCCGGGCAACGACCTGAAGTGGGACGCGACCGAGCCGCGCGAGGGCGAGTTCACCTTCGCCGAGGGCGACTACCTGGTGGACTACGCCGTCCAGCACGGGCTGACCTTCCGCGGGCACACGCTCGCCTGGCACAGCCAGACACCCGACTGGGTGTTCAAGGACGGCGACCGCGACCTCACCTCCTCCGCCGACGACAGGGCGCTGCTGCTGAAGCGGCTGGAGAACCACGTGAAGACGCTGGTCGGCCGCTACAAGGGCAAGATCGCGGTCTGGGACGTGGTCAACGAGGTGGTGGACGAGAACCAGCCCGACGGCCTGCGCCGGTCGAAGTGGTTCCAGATCACCGGCCTCGACTTCATCCGCACGGCCTTCCGCGTCGCGCACGAGACCGACCCGGCCGCCAAGCTGTTCATCAACGACTACAACACCGAGTTCCCGCGCAAGCGGCAGGCGCTGTACGACCTGGTGAAGAAGCTGAAGGCCGAGGGCGTGCCGATCGACGGCGTCGGCCACCAGCTCCACCTCAACATCGAGCAGCCGGCGGCTTCGGAGGTCGAGGCCACGATCGAGCGGTTCGCCACGCTCGGCGTGGACCAGCAGATCACCGAGCTGGACGTGAGCGTCTACCCCGACTTCGTCTCCACGTGGGACACCGTCCCCGCGGAGGTGCTCGCCGAGCAGGGCTACCGCTACAAGGAGCTGTTCGACGTCTTCCGCAGGCACCGGGCACAGCTCAGCTCGGTCACCGTGTGGGGCCTGGCCGACGACGGCACCTGGCTGTCGACCTTCCCGATCACCCGGCTGAACGCCCCGCTGCTCTTCGACGACGAGCTGCAGGCCAAGCCGGCGTACTGGGGAGTCGTGGACCCCTCCAAGCTGCCGCCCTTCGTCCGCAAACTGGAGGCCCCGGCCGCGACGCCGAAGGTGGACGGCGGTCGCGACCTCGAATGGGACCTGCTGCCGGACGCGCCGATCGCCCGCGTCGGTGACGTGTCGGCCGGGTTCCAGGCCCGCTCGTCGGCCACGTGGCTGTACCTGCTCGCCGAGGTGCGCGACCCGAGCGACGACCGGGGCGACCGGGTCACGTTCACCGTCGGCGGCACGCCGTACGCCGTCCGGCGCGACGGCGGTCACCCGCGCGGCGTCGACGCGGCCGTGCGGAAGACGGCCGGGGGCTACCGGGTGGAGGCGCGGCTCCCGCTCGGGCCCTCCCCGGAAGACGGCACCGACGTCGCCGTGGCGGTCGCGGACGCCTCCGGCGGCTCCCAGACCACCTGGACCGGGAAGATCACGGCCACCCCGGCGGTGAAGCTGACCACCGCGCCCAACCGCCGGCCGGTGGTCGACGGCACGGTGGACCGCGTGTGGGCCGCCGCGCCGGAGATCCGCACCGCCACCTGGATCCAGGGCACGTCGGGGGCGACCGCGCGGGCCCGGGCCCTGTGGAGCGGCGACACGCTGTACCTGCTGGCGCAGGTCGCCGATCCCACGCTCAGCGATCAGCCGGCCAACCCGTGGGAGCAGGACTCCGTCGAGTTCTTCGTCGACCCCGGCAACGGCAAGACCCGGGGCTACGGCGACGACGACGGCCAGTATCGGATCGGCTTCTCCGGGAGGACGTCGGTCGGAGGTCCGCTCGACCCCGCCGCCATCGAGGGCAACCTCACGGCCGCCGCCAAGGTCGTCCCCGGAGGGTACGTGATCGAGGCCGCCGTGAAGCTGCCCACGATCACGCTGCGGGACGGCACGCTGCTCGGCTTCGACGTCCAGGTCAACGACGCCACCGGCGCCGCCAGGACCGGCGCGGCGACCTGGAGCGACGCCACCGGGCAGGGGTACCGGGACACGAGCCACTGGGGGGTGCTCCAACTGCGGCGCTGAGCTCCACACGGGGCTCGCACACCAAGCTCCGGCACCGACCGGAACAGCGGAGCCCGAAAGACGGGGCCTGGCGCAGGGAAGCCCCACGCTGAAAGGCTCTGGCGCACCGTGTCCGTGCCGGACGGCCCGGTTCCCCGCACGGGGAACCGGGCCCGTCACGTTCGAGGAAGGGACGAATGATCGACGAAGTCGACGGGTGGGAGTACCGGAACCCGGTCATCCCCGGGTTCCACCCCGACCCATCGGTGTGCCGGGTGGGCGAGGACTACTACCTGGTGACCTCCAGCTTCGAGTGGTTCCCAGGCGTGCCGATCTTCCACAGCCGCGACCTGGTCAACTGGCGGCAGCTCGGGCACGTGCTCGACCGTCCGTCCCAGCTCGACCTGGACGGCATGCGGCCCTCGGGCGGCGTCTACGCCGCCACCATCCGCCACCACGACGGCGTCTTCCACGTCGTCACCACCCTGGTGGACGGGCGGGGCAACTTCGTCGTCACCGCCGACGACCCCGCGGGCCCCTGGAGCGAACCCCGATGGCTGCCGGGAACCCGCGGCATCGACCCCTCGCTCCTGTTCGACGACGACGGCCGGGTCTGGCTCACCGGCACGAGGGAGAAGGACGCGGGCCGCTACCCGGGCGAGACCGAGATCTACCTCGTGGAGCTCGACCCGGCCACGCTGGAGCCGCGCGGCGAGGAGCGGGTCGTCTGGGAGGCCGCCCAGCGGGGCGCCGTGTGGTCCGAGGGCCCGCACCTGTACAAGATCGGCGGCAGGTACTACCTGCTGACCTCGGAGGGCGGCACGTCGTACGACCACGCGGTCGTGGTGGCCAGGGCCGACCACGTCACCGGGCCGTACGAGCCGAACCCGCGCAACCCGATCCTCACCCACCGGCATCTCGGCCTCGGCCATCCCATCGCCTGCACGGGCCACGCCGACCTGGTGGAGACCCAGGACGGCGAGTGGTGGATGGTGCTGCTGGCCACCCGCCCGTACGGCACCCCGGGCGACCTGGGCGCCGGCAACCTGAGGGGCGACAACCTGGGCAGGGAGACGTTCCTCACCCGGGTCTCCTGGGAGGACGGCTGGCCGGTCGCCGAGCAGGTCGCGCCCGTGGCCGCGGGACCGGCGCTGCCCGAGCACCGCTGGCCCGCCGTCCCCGCCTGCGACCACTTCGACGCCGACCGGCTCTCGCCCGTCTGGAACCACCTGCGCACTCCGCGCACGCCCTACTGGAGCCTGGGCGACAGCCGCCTGCGGCTGCGGCTGCGGCCGGAGACGCTGGCCCAGCGGGTCAACCCGAGCCTGGTCGCCCGCAGACAGCAGCACACGGACTTCGCGGTCCACGCCGCGCTCGACTTCGTGCCCGCGGCCGGGGAGTGCGCCGGTCTCGCGCTGGTGCAGAACGACGACCACCACGTGCTGCTCGTGCGGACCGCGCGCGGCCTCGAACTCGTCCGCAGGAGGGCGGGCTGGGAGGACCTGCTCGCCTCCGTACGGGTGCCCGGCCAGCGGCGGCTGTATCTCGGAGTGGAGGCGCGCGGGCAGGCCTACCAGGCCAGGTACGCCGTGGCGGCGGGGGAGTGGACCGACCTCGGCGACCCGGTGGACGGCAGGATCCTCAGCAGTGCCGTGGCCGGCGGCTTCACCGGCGCCTATGTCGGCATGTACGCCAGCTCCAACGGCCGCCCGAGCTCCAACGTCGCCGCGTTCGACTGGTTCGAGTACCTGCCGCTCAGCCTGTGATCCTGCGGAAGGCCGAGCCGGCCGCCCGCACCGCCAGGGCGGGCGAGAGCCGTACGGCCCGCCAGGTGGCGCGGGCGGACGCGGGCGCGACGATGAGCGCCTGGTTCCTGGCCACACCGCGCAGCACGTCGCGGGCGAGCGACTCCACGGGATACAGGCGGCCCTGGGCCCGCACGGCCGTCGTGCGGGCGCGCAGGCCGATCTCGGTCTGCGGCAGCCCGGGGTTGGCGTTGTCGAGCAGCGGGGTGTCGGTGAACCCGGGGCAGACCACGCTGACCTTCACGCCGTGGACCGCCGCCTCGGCCCGCAGCGCGAGCGACAGCCCGACGACGGCGTGCTTGGTCGCCGTGTAGGGCAGCATCATGGGCGCGGGGGTCAGCCCGGCCAGCGACGCGGTGTTCACGATGTGCCCGTAGCCCTGCTCGATCATGAGCGGGTACGCCGCGTGCACGCCGTGGACCACCCCGCGCAGGTTCACGTCGATCGTCCGGTTCCAGTGGTCGAGCGTGAACTCCTCGGCGCGCCCGCCCACCGCGATGCCGGCGTTGTTGAACAGGAAGTCGAGCCGCCCGTGCTCGGCCGCCACGCCGGTGACCAGTTCCCGCACGGCCTGCGCGTCGGAGACGTCGCAGACGACGCCCGCGCAGCCGAGATCCTTGGCGGCGTCCTCGGCTCCCCGGACGTCGGCGATCGTGACGTGGGCGCCGCGCCGTACGAGCTCGGCGGCGACGGCCCGCCCGATCCCCGACGCCCCGCCCGTGACGACGGCGGTCTTCCTCACGCGTTTCCCCTCGCCTGAGCCTTCGGCTCATCCCAGATGCCCATCGCCCGCCACAAACGGCGGCTGATCGGGTTCATCATGCCCAGATCGGAGCAAAGCTCTCTCGTCCTGGACACCGAGTCACGGGTCTGCGCGGCGGTCTCGGGGTTGTCGATGTAGACCTCGCGCACGACGTCGTGCGGGATCCGGAAGGCCCTGATCATGGAGCCGGGCGGGGACAGCATGATCCGCGCCATCAGGCCGATGACCAGCGGCGCGAGCAGGCTCAGCGCGAAGCGGCGGTGGCGCGGCATGCGCGGCACCCGCCGGCGCAGGTAGTGGCGGGCGAAGGAGATGTGCCGCGCCTCCTCCGCCACGTGGATGCGCATGATGGTCTCCTCGAGCGGATGCCGGATCCGTCCGCTCTTCAGCGTCGTGCGCTGCACGTGGTCGATCGGGTCCTCGCCGCCCAGCACGAAGACGAAGAACAGCTCGGTGGAGATCAGCGGGATCCACGGCACCACCTGGGCGAGCAGGCTGAGCGGCCCCGGCATGCCGCGAATCGGGAGCTTCGTGCGGTTCACGAACTCCTGGAACATCATCCCGTGATGACCTTCTTCGATCATCTCGTGATAGACGTACCGGAACTCCGGGGAGCCGTTCGGCAGCCGGTAGGCGTAGTTGAGCAGCCCGCGCTTGAGCAGGTTCTCGAACTGCAGCCCGATCTTCATGGCCGTCGCGACCCGCCAGAGCCCGATGCGCGCCCTGACCTCCGGCGGCCGGTTCCGATACCAGGGATGGCCGCCCAGCCGGTCGGCCGGCGGCAGCTCCCAGCGCGGGTCGGCCTGGTCCACGTGGAACTCCGGGTCGTCCCAGGGGATGTCGACGTACGGCTCCCAGTGCTTGTCGACCGAGGCCTTCGACAGGCGTTCGATGACGGCCTCGTACGCGCCCCGGTCGGCGACGTGCTCGTCCTTCTCCCTGGTCGCGGTGGTCTTCGGTGCGGCGGACATGCGGCCCTCCCTTCCGGCGCCGCAATTGTACGACCCATCCAATAACTCGTGAAGGGGCCGCCGCGGCGCGACTCGGCGGAATTCCCGGCCGGCAAGATTTCCGCGCGGTACAGTTCGGCGAGGTCACCCGTGTGTGACCTTCTTGAACGGCCCTCCCTCGCCTACTGTCGAAGCGAGGGGACGGCGAATTGGAGCCCGCGTGCCTGAGACCTGCGACGTCGTGATCATCGGTGGTGGCGTGATCGGCTGCGCGATCGCGCACAGGCTCGCCGCGCGCGGCACGAGCGTGGTGCTCGTGGACGCGGGGCAGCGTCTCGGGCTCGGCGCCTCCGACGGCGCGATGGGCGGGATCCTGACCCAGACGGAGCCCTCCTGCCTCGGCCCGCTCAGCAGCGTCATCAAGCGCAGCCGCGACGTCTACCCTCAATGGCTTGAGGAGATCCGCGCCGCCTCCGGCGTCGAGGTCCCGGTGCTCGACGGCGGCGACATCCAGGTCGCGCTGGACGAGGCAGAGATGGAGCGCCTTGAGTCCAAGGTGCTGCCGCAGTGGAAGAACTCGCCGTTCGCCGTCGAGCGGCTGACGGCGGCCGACGCCAGGAGCCTCGAACCGCTGCTGAGCGAGCGCGTCGTCGGCGGCTTCCTGCTGCCCGAGGAGCTCGCGCTCGACCCGAGGGTGCTCATGGCCGCCCTGACGACGGCCGTGCTGTCGGGGCGCACGCCGATCCGGGTGCTCAGCGCGGTGCGCGCCACCGGCCTGCGGACCGGGCCCCGTGGTGTCGAGGTGGACCTCCACGACGGCCGCCGGGTGTCGGCGGCGCAGGCCGTCGTCGCGGCCGGCCACCTGAGCGGGGCCTTCCTGCCCCGTCACCGCGACCACCTGTTCCCCATCAAGGGCGTGGCCTTCGACGTCCGTCCGCCCGGGGCGGTCACCTACCCGCTGCGTCACCACATCTTCGCGGAGATCAAACAGGACGGCCGGGAGTACTTCCCCTATCTCGTCCCCCGCTACGACGGCAGGGTGGCCGTCGGCGTCACCTACGAGGAGAACGTGGGAGACGTGACGGTGACGGCAGCGGCGATCGAGGAGATCCGGCGGGGCGTCGCCGCCCTCATGCCCAAGGCGGCCACGTGGCCCATCGGCCGGCGCTGGGCCGGGCTGCGGCCGGGCAGCGCCGACCACATGCCCATCCTCGGCCACGTGGACGACCACGAGCGGGTCGTGGCGGCCACCGGCCACAGCGGCCTCGGCGTCACGCTCGCCCCCGTCACGGCGGAGCTGGTGGCGGCCCTGCTCGACGGGAGCGCCGGCGCCCGGGAGAGGGAACTGCTCGCCGTCTGCCGGCCCGACCGCCCCTTCCCGCCCGCACCGCTCCCGCCCGCACCGACGGTTCCGGCTACGCCGCCGGTGTCGCCGCCTCCCACAGCTCCGTGAACCGTTCGGTCCGCTCCCGCACCCTCTCCTGATCCTGTACGAGGATCGTGCTGTGGATGACCGGGGCGATGCCGTCGCCGACCTGCGGGGCGGGGTTGGACTCGTAGTAGACGACCCCGTCGAACAGGATGAAGTCGGACAGTGAGCCGCGCAGCAGGGGCGGCGCGTCGGTGAGCAGGAGCGTGCGCACCTCGATCCCGACCGTGGTCTGCCACTTCCACACCCGGCGGAACGCCTCGGAGTCGAGCCGCTCGGAACGATCCACCACGAACACGCGGCGCACCCGCGCCCCGCGCTGGACGAGGTCGCGCTGGAGCTTGACGTAGCGCTGCCCGAGGTCGGTGTGCCAGAAGCCGGCCCCGAACTCGGTGTCGCGGGCGTCCACGCTGGTCAGGCTGATCGCGTCGAGACTGACCCGGGTGTTGCGCGCGAGCGCGAGCAGCCAGTCGCGGTCCTCGCCCTCGTACAGCGCGTACCTGCCGTCGGCGAGTTCGCCGAGGAACTTCGCCATCCGGGTGACCTCGTGGTGCACCAGGCTCTTGACGAGGTCGGGCATGTCGTCGCGGATCTTGGCGGCGTTCTGCACCAGCTCGGCGACGCCTCTGGTCTCCAGCGCGGACATCTCCACGACGCCGAACAGCTTGCTCGCCTCGTTGATCTTGGAGAAGCTGTCGGCCACCAGATTGTGGGTCTTCGTGTGCTGCCTGCGCTGCTCCTGCAGCACGGTCTCGAGCTGGTCGTCCACGTCCGCGAGGAACTGCACGACGAAGGCGACGCCGCTGATGAACGTCGCGAGCAGCAGGCTCCACAGGTCCTCGTTCGGTCCGTGGATGAGCGCGTTGCTCACGAGGTAGCTCACGCCGCCCACGAGCACCGTCACGAGGACCTTGCGCACGATCCTCGGGACGAGCGACGGGGAGGGCTCGGGTGTCGCTCCGGTCACGGTCACCTCCGTCCGGCTTCTGCGGTCGCGCTGAGCAGCGCCAGGGTGTTCATCGCGACCTGGTCGCGGACCCGGTCGACAAGGGAATGCCACTGCCGGGTGAATCCCGGCCGCCGCTCCAGGCTCTCCCAGAACGGCGTCAGCCACTCCTCGACCCGGGCGGCGGGCATCCACAGGTGCATGAGGTGGTCGATGGCGGGTGCCAGGCGGGCCACCGCCTGCGCTCCCGGCGTCCCGCCGATCCGCGCCCGCTCGACGATGACCAGCAGCGACGTCAGCAGCCAGTCGTGCGTCGCCAGGTCCTCGCACAGGTCGACCAGGGCGGGGGTGAACGGGCCGGGATGCGTCAGGCGCAGCGTCCGCTCCTGCTCGGTGCGCAGGGTGAACCGGATCGACGGCTCGCCGGTCTCGGCCACCCACCGCAGGCTCGTACGCGGGATCTTGAAGGGGGCCCGCCGGTCCAGCAGCGGGGACGCCTGGACGAGGTCGAGGAAGCGCCCGCTGACGGCCCCCAGGTTGAGGCAGGCGCCGCCGGGGCCGCCGGGCGCGAGGTCGCCGGTGAACCCTTCGGCGAGGTCGGCCGCCTTCGCCTTCCCCAGGACCTCCACGATCCCCGGCCGGGACAGGTAGTGCGACCAGGGCAGCCTGCGGTCGGCCTCCGAGCGCACCACCCGGACGTACGACGATCCCTGGGCCACCCGGCCCCCGGTCACCGCGCAGCGGGACACCACCGTGCCGACGCCCCTGACCCGGGAACGGGACGCGGTGGGCAGCGCGCAGTCCACCCCGGTCAGCCGCTCCGGCGACAGCGCGTGGAGGATGGGACGGCGGGAGACGCGCACGGTCTCCCCGGCCGTGAGCCCGAGCACCTGACGGCAGGTCGACTCGGAGATCTCCCCGGAGTTCTGCAGCAGCCCGGTGTGGACTTCCCCCATCACCAGCATCGGGCCCCTCAGACGAAGACGTAGGAGATGCGGTCGACGAGCTCCTCTTCGAGCCGGACTCCCTCGCTCTCGCTCCGGGTGGCGACCTGCCGCAGGACCTCGTCGTCCACCGCGACCTGGCTCAGGATCGTCCGTACGGCCAGCTCGACGGGCAGGAACCGGGGGGAGAGGACGGACAGCGTGGTGTACGCGCTGAACGGCGCGGCCTGGGGGTTGAGCCGGACGACCGCGGGCAGCCCGTCCCAGTCGCGGGGCCAGTCGCCGTCGAGGGCGACCGGTGGGAGCGGCACGTGGCCGTCGCTGCGCAGCAGCCCCAGCCGCAGGAGCTGCCAGACGGCCGCGAGGAAGGGGCACGACCAGGTGCGCCGCGGCCCCTTCTCGTCCCACAGCTCGACGTCCACGAAGATCGAGTGGCCGCGCTTGGCGTTCTGCGCGGGCGGCTCCCACGGCCGGGTCTTCCCCATCGCCTGCAGCGGCGCGGTGCGGGGCGAGCGGGAGCCGTTGCACAGCCAGCCCGTCTCCTTCACCGGAGGGCGGGACCCGTCGGTCTCCGGCGGCGGGTCGTCCACGAGCCGGTCCTCCACCAGCCGGGCCAGCTCGACGCCGTCCGATTCGGCGCATGCCGACTCGCGGGCCAGGTAGTCGATGGTCAGGTCGTGCTCGGCCGCCGCCTCGAGCACCATCGGCACCAGCTCGGCGGGGGTGCTGAAGCGGCTGAAGTAGTCGTCCACGAGGAAACAGGTGCTCACCCTGGCCCGGCCCCCGGGCACCCGCTCCCGCCACAGGGAGCGGACCGTGGCGAGCCACGGCGCGACCCTGCGGAACTGCTCGCGCAGCCGCTCGGGGCCCGCCTCGTAGTCCTCCATGTACAGGTGCCCGAGCTCGACGGACACATGGGAGAGGGGGACGGAGGCGATCCTGCGCTCGGCCGCCACCTCGCCGAACGTCGCGTGCACCGGCGTCACAAGCCCTCCCACGCGCTGTCGTCGACGATCTTCTTGGCGAGGTCGTCGAACGCGGCGGCGGTCTCCGCGTTGGCGATCTTGCTGGCCAGCACGTCCTCGTCGGTGATGAGCTGCTCGCGCCACTGGAGGACCGGGTCCAGCGGGATCTTGCCGAGCATGGCCGTGCGGCCGACGCCGTGGCGGCCGGCCAGCTCGCGCA
Organism: Microbispora sp. NPDC046973; assembly: GCF_040644495.1. Taxonomy (NCBI): domain Bacteria; kingdom Bacillati; phylum Actinomycetota; class Actinomycetes; order Streptosporangiales; family Streptosporangiaceae; genus Microbispora; species Microbispora sp. NPDC046973. The sequence goes on from NZ_JBEYWQ010000010.1 coordinate 107,347, forward strand.
GCTCGCTGTCGCACGCGCTCAGCCAGGCCCGCTGCTCGTCGCGCAGCCCGACGAGCTCCGCCGCGTCCGGTTCGAGCACGGCCGTGCGCACGAAGCGGATGCGGTCGCGCAGGTCCTCGGGGTCGTGGCCGAACCTCGTGCCGACGTCGAGCAGCCCGTCGGCGCCGGTGACGAGCCCGTCGGCCGCGATGATGTGCTGGCGCGTCCAGCGGTGGAAGACCAGCCAGCGGAACGGGATCGCGGGCATCCGCACGGTCGCCGCCAGGACCAGCTCCGCCGTGAACGACCGGCCGGCGCTGACGTCGACCACGCAGAGGTCGAACTCCTCGTCGAGCCGCCCGAGCAGCTGGACGCAGCGGCCGACGACCTCGTCGGTGAGGGCCGACAGCTCTCCGCCGCCCTCGCTGCCCGGCAGCAGCACGAGCCGTCCCGCGCCGGGCGGGCGGGCGCGCAGCCCCTCGCGGTCGGACTCGGCCCACACGTCCACCCGCCGCGGCTGCGGGCACTCGCCCCGCAGATAGTGATGCAGGCCGTTCTCCCGGGTGCCGCGGGCCACCGCGCTGACGCTGAAGATGGCCCCCGCGGTCGGCGAGCCGAAGTCGAAGTCCAGGTAGCAGACGTCGTTGCCCTGCAGGGCGTGCCGGTACACGATGTTGGTTCCGGTGACCGAGCGCCCGGTCCCGCCCTTGTCGGAGATCGCGAAGACGAGCATCTAGATCGCCTCCGACGCGCTGTCGCGGGCGGCGGACAGCCGTTCGAGGCCGAGCAGAGCGTCGTTGATCAGCGCTTGGGCGGTGGCCGGCCGGTCGCTGACGATCGCCCTGGCCCGCAGCAGCGACGCCTGGATCGAGCGCAGCTTGGGCTGGATCGTCTGCCCGCCCACCAGGGGCCGGGTGACCAGCTCCTGGTCCAGCAGGTGCTCGGCCTCCCCGAGCATCTGGAGGGCGAGCTCGACGAGCTGGGGGCTGCGCAGCGGCGGCTCTCCGCTGGAGGTGGCGGCGGAGACGAGGAACTCGACGACCCGCTCGCTGAAGTACCAGGACGGCTCCTCTTCGCGCACCTGGATGTCGGTGAAGACGTTGCCCGGCTGGTCCCACAGGCCGGCGGCCGGGCCGTCGGAGTGACGGCGCAGCATGATGTGCCGCCAGATCTGGTCGGCGAGGGCGAGCAGCCGCTCGCGCATCCGCGTGTTCTGCGCGATGGAGGCGGCCCAGATGGTCCGTTTCAGCAGCGTGATGGCGAAGTCGGAGACGACCCAGAGCAGGTGGGGGCCGAGCGCGTCGCTGCCGTGCAGGTTGATCGGGACGCCGGGGGAGTGCATGAGCACGGGCGGGTCGCCCGGCACCGCCCTGCGGATGATCCTGGCGCGGACCGCCAGCTCCTCCAGAACGGCGGCGACCCGGCCGAGGTCGACGTCGGCCGCCCGGTTGTTGACCAGGCTCTGCACGACCATGGCGGTGACGCCGAGGCTGTAGTAGTCCGACTCCTTCTCGTCGACCGTCCGCCAGGGGATGTCCTCCAGCGGCCAGGTGCCCCGTCCGTACGTCGCGATGGTGCGCCAGTAGGACTGGGTGAGGTCCCAGCGGCGCTGGATGGCCTGGGCGAGGGTGATCTGGTCGTCGTTGAGCAGGCTCAGGACGCGGGTGCGGGCGGAGAACAGGTCGGCGATGCCGACGAGGGCGTTGACGGTGAAGTACAGGAACGGGGTGTCGGCGGCCACACCCTTGGGCTGGGGGCCGATGTCGAGGGGCGTGACGATGTCGGGGGCGTCCTTCACGATGCCCCACGTCCAGCCGCACTCGAACAGCAGGTTCTCGTTGTCCAGGTCCACCTGGCTGCCCGAGCCGATCGTCAGATCGCGCAGGCCGGCGCGCACGGGACGCAGCTCGCGCCGCAGGTCGTCGAGCACGCGGCGGGTGGGCGCGCCGGTCTGGTTCACGGTGCGCAGCAGCGCGCGGCCCGCCGTGGAGCCGGGGTCGAACGCGTTGACCGTGAAGCTGCGCAGCAGTCCCGCCATCGCGGCCGACAGCCGTTTGCTGGCCAGGTCCTCCAGCTCGCGGATCTCGCGGCGGATCGACTCGCGCCGCACGCTCTGGCGGAAGACCTTCAGGAAGCCGAGTGTGCCGAGCGCGAGCGTGACCGACATCGAGAAGGAGTCGACCACGTCGAGCTGGAGCTGCTCGGGGGTGACCTTCGCCTCGTCGTCGAGGGGCCGGAAGTAGCTGCCGCCGGAGAACAGGGGCCGCCCGTCCTCGGCGGTGTAGGTGCGCAGATACTGGCCGATCACCCGCAGCAGCAGCTTGGGGATCTCCACCGAGTCGCCCAGGGCGGCGAGTGCGGCCAGCACGTCGTCGGCCGTCTCGTCCGGCGTGTCCAGGCGGAAGCCCGGCAGTTCGGAGGCCGGGTACATGAAGCACAGAAGCTGCTCCGCGTCGGAGATGGAGTTCGACCCGTCCCGGCCGCCCCACGTCCAGACACCGTCCCGGTAGGAGGCGCGCGCGGCCGCCTCCCACAGCTCCAGAAGCTGCTGTCGCGGCTGGAGTTTCATTCGTGGCCCTCTCTGCGACTGCGCCGCCTCGCGCGCCCCCTCCGCGGTGTCGCCGAGGAGAAAGGCATGCTCGTCTGGCCGGGCGGGACCGAGGCCGGGGTCCCCAGACCCTCCCTAGGGGTTTCCTTTTCCGATTCAGGTGGAGACGGAACCACCACAACCCTTATACCATTGGATTCCTGCTCCGTCGCCTGGACCATCCGTGGTATTTCGTGCACCGCCTGGTTGTCGTGATTGGAGAGATACCACAGAGAAAAACAGACATATATGTCCTAAGTCTGAGAGATATTTGAAATGTCCCAAACTGCGGCTCCAAGGGATATAACGGACTATCGTCCCGCGCAGCCGCGGGCGGCGGCCGGAGCGGCGTGCAGGGGTGGGACGGTCCTGGTGACCGGCGCGGGCATCGACACGGCGCTGCTGGAGCCACTCGTCAGGCAGGGGCTCACGGTGCGGCGGCCCACGTCGCCGCTGAACGAGGACCTGCTGGCGCGCGAGCTGCGGGGGACGGTCGCCTACCTGCACGGCGGCGAGGAGCGGGCGACCGCGCGGGCCCTGCGCAAGGCGAAGACGCTGAAGATCGTGGCCTTCCTCGGCGTGGGCTACGAGAACTTCGTCGACGTGGCGGCGGCCGACCGGCTGGGCATCGCCGTCACGAACACGCCGGGGGCGGCCACCGACGCGGTCGCCACCTTCACGGTCGCGCAGATCGTCAACGCCAACCTGGGCATCCCCCGGCATCTGGGCGAGCGGGTCCCCGGCTGGCAGGGCTCCGACGAACTGCCCCACGAACTCGCCGCCCGCAGGGTGGGCATCATCGGCATGGGCGCGAACGGCCGGCGGATCGCGGAGATCCTGCGCCGGGGCTTCGGCGTCCGCGTGTCCTACTACAGCCGCACCCGCAAGCCGGACGCCGAGCGGGACCTCGGCATCTCCTACCTGCCCCTGCTCGACCTGGCCGCGGGCAGCGACATCCTCGTGGTCATGGTGCCGGAGACCGGCGAGACAAGGTCGATGGTCGACTCGTCGGTGATCGGCCGGATGCCGGAGGGCGCGATCCTCGTCAACACCGCCCGCCCGGCCATCGTCAGTCCCGGCGCCCTTTACACCGGCCTGGAGAAGGGCCGCGTCAGCATGGCGGTCTTCGACGGCTTCTACGGACAGGAATGCGAGGAGGCCGGAGAATTGCGGCGGGATTTCCCCGACCGCCTCCTGGTCACCGGGCACATCGCCTCCCACACCGCCGAGGCGATGCACCGGATGGTGCGCCAGGCCGTGAAGTCCATTGAAAATGTGCTGACGTACGGATCGGACGAACACGAGGTGGGAACGCGTCCCCGTCCCCCTTTCTGAAAAATCCGGCACGTGGAACGGTAGGGCGGTGCCAGGAAGGGGGAAACCATTTGGGAAACCCCAAGGGAAACCCCTCCGCTCTCCCGGGAAGTGATACGTGGACGCCCATGACCCGATCCCCTCTGCGGGGACGATCACGACGCCCACGGGGGCGCGCGCCCTGGTCGAGGCGCTGACGCTGCACGGCGTCGACACGATCTTCGGCATTCCGGGCACCCACAACCTCGCGATCTACGAGGAGCTCGACCGGGCGGGCGTGCACTGCGTGACGCCCCGGCACGAGCAGGGCGCGGGATACGCCGCCGACGGGTACGCCAGGGTGACCGGCAGGCCCGGCGTCGTCGTCACCACCACAGGACCCGGAGTGGTCAACGCGGCCACGGCCCTCGGGCAGGCGTACTCCGACTCCTCCCCGATCCTGCTGGTCTCCCCGGGCGTCCCCACCGGCCATCCCCGCGACGGCCGCGGCTACCTGCACGAGAGCAGGGACCAGTCGCGGGCGATCGACGCGCTGTGCGCCTGGAGCCACCGCGTGACGACCGTGCGGGAGATCCCCGCCGCCGTCGCCCGCGCCTTCGGCCGCTTCGCCGAGGGACGCCCCCGGCCGGTCCACATCGAGATCCCCTTCGACCTGCTCGACCTGAGGGGCCCGGTCAAGATCGTCCCGCCGTACCGGATCACTCGCCGCGAGCCCGATCCGCAGGCCCTCGACGCGGCGGCCGGGCTGCTGCGCACGGCGCGCCGCCCGGGTCTCGTGCTCGGCGGCGGCGCCCAGTCTCCGGGTGAGCGGCGCCCGGGTGAGGACGAGCCCCCCGTGGGGCGCCTGGCGATGCGCCTGGCGGAACGACTCGGCGCGCGGGTCGTGACCACGGTCAACGGCAAGGGCGCGGTGCCGGAGAGCCACCCTCTGGCGCTCGGCACCACGCTGCACCTGGCGGCCGTCCGCCGGTGGCTCGCCGAGTGCGACGTCGTGCTGGCCGTCGGCACCGAGCTGGGCCCCGCCGACCTGTGGGACGACGCCTTCACCCTCTCCGGCCGCCTCGTGCGCGTCGACATCGACCCGGGGCAGATGCACGGCGACCACGTGGCAGACGTGGCGATCGTCGCGGACGCGGAGCTCGCCATGCGCGGGCTGGCCGAACGGCTCGACCGGCAGGGCGTCGTGCCGCCCCCGCGCCGGGAGCGGGATCCCGGCGTGGGCCACGAGGCGGAGCTCGAGGAGCTCACCCGCAGGTGGTCGGGCCAGCTCGCGGCGCTGCGCCGGGCCCTGCCGCCGGACAGCGTCGTGGTGGGGGACAACTCGATGTGCGTCTACCACGGCGCGCTCGTCGGCATGCCGATGGATCCGCCCGGGCGGTTCCTGTTCCCGACCGGGTTCGGCACGCTGGGCTTCGCGCTGCCGGCCGCCATCGGCGCAAAGCTCGGCCGGCCCGACCTCCCCGTGGCGGCGCTGGCGGGCGACGGGGCGTTCCAGTTCAGCCTGCAGGAGCTGGCCACGGCGGTGGAGCTGGAGCTGAGCCTGCCGGTCGTCGTCTTCGCGAACGGCGGCTTCGGCGAGATCCGCGAGGAGATGCGCGAGCGGGGCATGCGGCCGGTCGCGGTGGACCTGCACGCGCCGGACTTCCCCGCACTCGCCGCCGCGTACGGCGCTCGGGGCCGTGCCGTCAAGACACCGGGGGAGCTGGAGGAGGCGGTCGCCGAGGCCCTGCGCGTCCCGGTTCCCACCGTGATCGTCGTACCCGAGGAGGAGTGACGGCCTCTCCGGCCTGAGGCGAAGCGGAGGCGCGGACGGCCCCGGCAGCGAGGGCGCCGGTCAGCGGGGGGGAGCGAGCGGAAGCCGCAGCACGAAGCGGGCGCCCCGGTCGCTGTCCTCGATCCTGAGCGTCCCCCCGTGCGCCTGGGCGATCTGGCGGGCGATGGACAGTCCGAGCCCGGTGCCGCCGGCGTCCTTCGACCGGGCGGCGTCGAGGCGGGTGAAGCGCTGGAAGACCAGCTCTCGCATGTCGGGCGGGATTCCCGCGCCGTCGTCGAGCACCTCAAGCACGCCCTTGCAGCCCTCCCGCCGCACGGTCACGGTGAGCTTGGACACCGCGTGGCGCTCGCCGTTGTCGAGGAGGTTGTTGAGCAGGCGCGCCAGGGCCAGCCGGTCGCCGACGACGACCACGCCGGGCGTCAGGTGCCGCACCACCTCCACCTTGCGCGACCTGCGGTCGAGCTCGCGGGCGACGAGGCCGCCGAGGTCGGCGGACTCACGGCGGGGCGACGCGCCCGCGTCGAGCCGGGCGATCTGGAGCAGGTCGGTCACGAGCGCCTGCAGGCGGTCGCAACTGCTCAGCAGGGCGCGCCCGGTGGCCGGCCAGTCGGTGTCCTCACTGTGCAGCAACGCCTCCTCGATCTCCGTGCGCATGGCGGTCAGCGGGCTGCGCAGGTCGTGGGAGGCGTCGGAGGCGAAGCGCCGCTGCTGCTCGACGGCCGTCTCCGCCCGGTCCAGGGTCTGGTTGGCGGTCTCGGCGAGCCGCCGTATCTCGTCGTGATACTTCGGCACCGGCACGCGCTGGCTCAGGTCGGTCGCGGTGATCCTGGCCAGCTTGCTCGTGATCGCCTCCACCGGGCCGAGCGCCTTGCGCACGGTCTGGTAGGTGCCGAGCGCGCTGAGCGCGGTCAGCAGGAGCGAGCCGCCGAGCAGCGCGGCCAGCAGCGGACCGCTGACGTACCACGGCACGGTGTCGTCGGCCGCGTAGATCGTCCACAGCCCGCCGGCGTTGTGGAAGCGGAACGCGACGACGACCATGCACCGGTCCGGGAACGCCGGGGACGCGCACAGCACCTTGCTCGTCTCCGGGGTCGTCAGCTCCGACCGGAACGCGGCCATGCGCGGGCGGCCGCTCAGGGTGTCGCTGACCGAGACGATCCGGCCGCTCTGGTCGATCACCTGCACGCCGGCCACGCCCGGGTCCAGCAGCACCGGAGGCAGCCGGTCACGTTTGACCTGGTAGGCGAGGCGTACGGCGGTGGTGGTGATCTCGTCGATCTTGTACCGCTCGGCGGTGCCGTGCAGGACGCCGAGGACCAGCAGCACGGCGACGGCGCACAGCAGCGCCATCACCGCGCTCGCCAGCACCGTCAAGCGGATCCGCACCGAGGATCCCCGCCACCCGCTCATCTGATTCCCCCCGGTAATCAGATGATCAATAAGGCCTCGTGGCCGCCGCCGTGCGTCCCTACCCGGCTCACCTGGCACGTTACCTCTGCCGGTGATCGCCGCCGTCGCCGGGACGCCGCTGTCCGATCCCTACCCAGTCCGGCCCCGTACGCAGCGCCCGGTCACGCCGCCCGTCTCATCCCGGTGCGGAGGAGCCCCGCTCGACGACGTAGCAGCCACCGGCGAAGCCCGTCACCGGACGGCCCCGCGCCATCAGCCCGCCCAGCACGTCGCGTACGGCGTGCCGCCAGGCCTTGGCCGTCTCCGGGGCGGCGCGGCGCAGGGCCTCGACGTCCGGAGGCACGGCGACGAGCACGGCAGGGCCGTCGGCGGGCAGGGTCACCGGCCACCCGTCCCGCTCGGCGAGCGCGGTCACCGCGCCGTCCGCCCCCGCGGGCCGATGAGGCAGGCCGTCGCAGGCCCGGGCCACCCGCGGGTCGTCCAGCCGCCACACCGCGAGGACGCGGTCGGACTCGTCGCCGGCGTTGACCGCGTCGCCCATCGGGCCGTAGAAGTCGGGCAGGTACTCCTCGGGCAGCGCGGCCAGCTTGGCCAGGTTGAAGTGGGCGTTGCGGCGCACGAGGGGATCGAAGGTCCAGGTGATCCGGCTCAGCCCGCGCTCCAGGGCCCAGGCCCGCTGGTGCAGCTTGAGCGCGAACCCGGCGCCGGGCCGCACCGCGCCGGTCACGTGCGAGTGCAGCGCCTGCCCCGCGGGCGCCGCGAGGAAGGCGACGGCGGCCCCGACCAGTTCCCGGCCGTCGAACGCCCCGGACACGTATCCGCCCGCGTGCGACAGCGCCCGCATCAGCTCCGCCGTGATCGGCGGATTCCACGGCTCCGGATGCCAGATGCCGTCGAACAGCCGGACCACCTGCTCGAACTCGGCGATGGTGCGCAGCTCGGCGACCCGCAGGCCGCGCCGTGCGGCGGCCCCGGCCGCCTGGTCCCGGGCGACGGCGGGGTCGCACGGGTTCACGCGGTCTCCCCGGCGGCCTGTCTCACGTCCCGCGGCGCGGGCTCGGCGCCGCCGGCGATAGGCCCGCCTGACAGCACGTACGCGGCCAGCGCGGCGACCAGGCGGGCGCGGGCCGGCATCTCGGCGATCAGGACGTGCTCCCCGGCGGCGTGCGCGCCGCCTCCCACCGCGCCCAGGCCGTCGAGCGTCGGGCAGCCGACGCCCGCGGTGAAGTTGCCGTCCGAGCCGCCGCCGACCGACACCCCGCGCAGCGGCGCCATGCCCAGCTCGGCGGCGAGCCGTACGGCGACCTCGAAGAGCCCGGCGGAGGCGGCGGCGTCGAGGGGCGGGCGGTTCGGCCCGCCGCGCAGCTCCAGCCGGACGCCCGGGGTGTGCGGGGCCAGCGCGCGCATCAGCTCGTCCACCCGGCGCTGCGCCGCCCGGTCCGGCACGCGGACGTCGACCGCCACCCGGCCCCGGGCCGGCACCGTGTTGGTGCTCGTCCCCGCGGTCAGCATGGTGGGGGTCACCGACGTCGCGCCCGCCCTGGACGACGACTCCACCTGGGCCGCGATGCCCGCGATGGCCAGCACCTGGTGGGCCAGCTCGACGCCGGCGTTGGCCCCCAGCTCGGGCTCGAGACCGGCGTGCGCGGCCCGGCCGTGCACGGTCAGCTCATACCGCGAGATGCCCTTGCGCGCCGTCTTCAGCGCGCCGCCGTCCGCGCTGGCCTCCAGCACCAACGCGGCGGCGCACCGCGACGCGATCGACTCGATCAGCGGGCGGGACGTCGGCGAGCCGAGCTCCTCGTCCCCGACGACGAGCACGGTCAGCCCGTCGGGGGACGGCAGCGAGGCGGCGGCGTGGAAGAGCTGCACGAGACCGGCCTTCATGTCGAAGACACCCGGCCCCCGCGCCACCCCGTCCCGCACCGACCAGGGATGCTCGCGCAGCGTGCCGACCGGCCAGACCGTGTCGTGATGGCCCAGCAGCAGGACCCGCGGCGGGCCGAACGACCAGCGCAGGTGGGTGACCCCGTCGATCACCAGGGTCTCCGGCTCGGCCCCCAGCAGCCTGCGGCCCAGCGCCCCCACGACGCGGGCGCTGCGCGCCACCGCCTCGTGGTCGGTGGAGTACGACTCGCACAGCACCAGCTCCTCGAGGTCGGCCAGCATGGCCTCCGGGTTCACCGCCGCGGCCGTTCCGGCTCGGGCCGTTCCCGGGCCCGGTCGTGCGCCGGCCCGTTGTGAGCGGGGCGGCCCAGCTCCGCGCGGAACAGGCGCATCACGTTGGCGCCCAGGATCTTCTGGATCTCCTCGTCGGAGAAACCCCGCTTGACCAGCGCGTCGGTCACCAGCGGCAGGCCGCGCGGGCCCTCCAGTCCCGGGATGGCGGCGTTGGAATCGATCCCGGAGTAGCTGAAACCCTCACAGCACGGCGGGGTGAGGTCCTCGTTCACCTCGCGGATGAAGTCGGGGCCGAGGCCCACGTGGTCGATGCCGGCGACGCCCGCGACGTGCTCGATGTGGTCCACGAGATGGTCGATCGTGGCCGAGCGGGCGTCCTCGGTGAGGAAGGCGGCGAGGAAGTTCACGCAGACGACGCCGCCACCCGCGGCGACGCCCCTGAGCTGGTCGTCGGTGAGGTTCCTGTGGTGGTCGCGCAGGGCGCGCGCGGAGGAGTGGGTCGCGATGACGGGCCGGGTGGCGATCTCCAGAACGTGCGCGACGCCGGTGGCGCCCAGGTGTGAGATGTCGAAGAGCATGCCGAGCCGCTCCATCTCGCGCAGCGCCTCGACACCGTGGCTGGTGAGCCTGGAGCCGGTGCCGTCCTGGCCGCTGCCGTCGGCGAGAGCCGTACGCCCCCAGTGGGCGATCGAGGCGACGCGGACCCCGAGGCGGTGCAGGGTCGAGATCAGCTCGACGCTCTCGTCGATCCCCGGCATGCTCTCCAGGGCGAGCACCAGGGCGATCCTGCCGAGGGCGAGAGCCTCGTCGATCTGCTGCCCGTCGTGACACAGCGCCACCGCGTCGGGGTTGCCCTCGGCCAGCACGTGGGCGCACTCGATCATCCGCAGCGTCTGGCGCAGCGCGCCCTCCGGGCGGAACTGGCTCTCCACGAACACGGGCAGCACCTGCACGTCGACGCCGCCCTCGACGAGCTGGGGGAGCCACCGCTCGCGGAAGAACGAGGCCCATATCGCGGGCGGCCGGGCGGAGACGGCCATGAGCAGGTCGTCGTGTGTGTCGGCGACCACGGACCTGACGTGCAGGCTCTGCTGATCAACGGGCACGCTGTCGACGGGCACGCTGGGGATCCTTCCTGGCGGCGGGGCGTCAATGGGGACGTTACTCTTCCCGGACCGTTCCGCCAGCAGGCTGTAGTGTGCGCGGGTGGAATCGATCTCCTGCACCCTCGCCGAGGTGGTCGAGTGCCTGGAGGCGCTGTACGACCCCTCGTGGGCCGAGTCCTGGGACGCGGTCGGCCTCGTCTGCGGCGATCCGGAGCAGGCCGTACGGAAGGTCCTGTTCGCGGTCGACCCGGTCGCCGTGGTCGTGGACGAGGCCCTCGGCTGGGGGGCCGACCTCGTCGTCACCCACCACCCGCTCTACCTGCGCGGCACCACGAGCGTGGCCGCCACGACCTTCAAGGGCCGGGTCGTGCACCGGCTCATCCGGGGCGGCTGCGCGCTCTACGCCGCGCACACCAACGCCGACGTCGCCGACCCCGGGGTCTCCGACGCGCTCGCGCGGGCCGTCGGCCTGACGGGCGGCCTGCGGCCCCTCCAGCCCTCCGCCGACGACCCGCGCCGCGGGCTCGGCCGTGTCGGGGACCTGCCCGCCCCGATGCCGCTGCGCGACTTCGCGGCGCTGGCCGCCTCGGGCCTGCCCCGTACGGCGGGGCCGCTGCGGGTCGCGGGCGACCCCGGCCGGCCGGTGCGGAGCGTCGCCGTCTGCGGCGGCGCGGGAGACTCCCTGCTGGGCACGGCCAGGGCCGCGGGCGTGGACGTCTTCCTCACGGCCGACCTGCGGCACCACCCGGCGAGTGAGCACATGGAGGCGGACGGGCCCGCGCTGGTCGACGCCTCCCACTGGGCCACCGAGTGGCCGTGGCTCGCGGACGCCGCCCGGCGTCTGACGTCAGCGTTGGCGGCCAGGGGCATTACTGTTGAGGCGCGCGTCTCGGACGCCGTCACGGACGCCTGGACGGCGACGACCACCGACTTGGACCCCCGAGCATCTTGAGGGATTTGGGATGAAGGCCGCACCGGAAGCACAGAAGCGTCTGCTCGATCTCGCTGAGCTCGACACCGGTCTCGACCGGTTGCGGCACCGCCGCCGCAGCCTGCCCGAGCTCGCCGAGATCGACGAGCTGTCCAAGAGGCTGGCCCAGGTCTCCACGCAGATCATCGCCGCCGAGACCGAGGCCGGCGACCTCGCCCGCGACCAGGCCAAGGCCGAGTCGGACGTGGACGCCGTACGCGTCCGGGTCGAGCGCGACCAGAAGCGTCTCGACTCCGGGCAGGTCTCCTCGCCCAAGGACCTGGCGAGCCTCCAGTCCGAGATCGTCTCCCTGCGGCGCAGGCAGTCGGACCTGGAAGAGGTCGTGCTGGAGATCATGGAGCGCCGGGAGGCGGCGGACGCCCGGGTCACCACGCTCAAGGCGGAGCGCGAAGAGGTCACCGGCACGCTGCGCGCCGCCGAGGACCGCAGGGACGCGGCGTTCGCGGAGATCGACAAGGAGTCCGGCGAGCTGACCTCCGGCCGGTCCGCGATCACCGCCGACGTCCCCGCCGACCTGCTCGGGCTGTACGAGAAGATGCGCGAGCAGACCGGCGTCGGCGCCGCCATGCTGCACGGCGGCCGGTGCCTCGGCTGCCGCACGAGCCTGTCGATCGCCGACCTCAACCGGATCCGGGCCGCCGCTCACGACGAGGTGGTCCGCTGCGAGGAGTGCCGCCGCATCCTGGTCCGTACGGCCGAGTCGGGTCTGTGACGGTCGCCGTGGGGTTCGTCGTCGAGGCCGACGGAGGGTCGCGGGGCAACCCGGGCCCGGCCGGGTACGGCGCGGTGGTCAAGGACGACGCCGGGCGAGTGCTCGCCGAGGTCGCCGAGTCGATCGGCGCCGCGACCAACAACGTGGCCGAATACCGCGGCCTGATCGCCGGGCTCCGGGCGCTGCTCGCGCTCGGCGCGGAGGGCGGGCAGGTCGAGGTGCGGATGGACTCCAAGCTGGTCATCGAGCAGATGGCCGGCCGGTGGAAGGTCAAGCACGAGGGCCTGCGGCCGCTCGCCCTGGAGGCGGCGGCCCTGGCCCGCCGGTTCCGGGTCACCTGGACATGGATCCCGCGCGAGCGCAACAGCCACGCCGACCGGCTCGCCAACGAGGCGATGGACGCGGCGGCCCGGGGGGAGACCTGGCAGGCGAGCGAGATCACCTCCGCGCCGGAGTCAGTCCCGTCCGTCGAGCCGGGCGCCGAGCCGCCCAACACCGACGCGCCCTCGCTGTTCGACGATGCCTCCCTCGCCGCTGCTCCCGGCGCGCAGGCTCCGGCCGCCGCCGGCGGACGCACGGAGACCGCTGATGCGACCGCCGCCGCAGGCGCGGGCACGGCGGCCGGAACCGCCACGTCCCACGACAGGCGCGGGCACGGATGGATGCCCCGGGCCACGCGCGTCGCCACGTCCCTGCTCCTGCTCAGGCACGGACAGACGCCGCTGTCGGTGGAGAAGCGGTTCTCCGGGCTGGGCGACCCTTCGCTCACCGCCACAGGCCTCGCGCAGGCCGAGGCCGCCGCCCTGCGCCTGTCGCGGCAGCCGTACGAGGTCGAGGTGATCGTCGCCTCCCCGCTCGCGCGCGCCCGGCAGACGGCGGAGGCGGTGGCCGCCCGGACGGGCCTGGCGGTGCTGGTCGACGACGACCTCCGCGAGACCGACTTCGGCGAGTGGGAGGGACACACGTTCGCGGAGATCCAGCAGCGCTGGCCCCGCGAGCTGGAGGCCTGGCTCGCCGACCCGGACGTCGCGCCGCCCGGCGGGGAGAGCTTCGCGTCGACGGCACGACGGGTCGAGCAGGCGAGGGACCGCATCGTGAAGGCCCACGAAGGCCGCAGCGTCGTCGTGGTCTCCCACGTGACCCCGATCAAGATGCTCGTCCGCTTCGCGCTGGGCGCTCCGCCGGAGGCCCTCTATCGGATGCACCTCGACCTGGCCTGCCTGTCGGCGATCGACTACTACGCCGACGGGCCCGCCGTCGTACGGGCGCTCAACGACACCGCCCACCTCTCCTGACGCCGTCTCCACCGGGGACGATCCGCCGCGGGGCCGCACGCTCAGCCGTGCCCGTACGCCGGTGTGGATCCCTCCGTTGAGGGTTTTTCCATAGACTCCGGCGATTCGGCGGAAAAGCTTCAAAAGAGGGTTCAACGATACCGTCGAAGGTATGGATATCGGCATCAAGGACACCGTCCACGCCGTCGACGCCGCCTCCGTCATGAGGCTGCTCCCGGGCCGGCCACGGCTGCTCGCCCTGGGCGAGCCCACCCACGGCGAAGACCTTCTGCTCGAGGTGCGCAACGAGCTCTTCCGGCAGCTCGTCGAGCAGGAGGGCTACCGGACGATCGCGATCGAGAGCGACTGCCTGATGGGCCTGGTCGTGGACGACTACGTCACCTCGGGCACGGGCAGCCTCGACGAGGTCATGGAACGCGGCTTCAGCCACGGATTCGGGGCGTCCGCGGCCAACCGCGAGCTCGTGCGCTGGATGCGCGCGTACAACGACGGCCGGCCCGCGTCCGAGCGGCTGCGCTTCGCCGGTGTCGACGGTCCGCTGGAGATCAGCCACGCCGCGAGCCCCCGGCAGGCCCTCACCGCCCTCCACGGCTACCTCGCGGCCCGGGTGGACGCGGACCTGCTCCCCTGCGACGCGGAGACGCTCGACCGCCTGCTCGGCGCCGATGGCCGCTGGGCCGATCCCGCCACGATGATGGACCCGTCCCAGTCGGTGGGACGGTCTGCCGAAGCCGGGCGGCTGCGGCTGCTCGCCGACGATCTCGTGGCGCTGCTCGACGCGGAGACGCCGCACCTGATCGCGCAGTCCTCCAGGGACGACTGGGACCGGGCACGCCTGTACGGGCGTGCCGCCACCGGCCTGCTGCGCTACCACCACTGGATGGCCGACACGTCACCGGGCCGCATGCCGCGGCTGCTGGGCCTGCGCAGTTCGATGATCGCCGCCAACATCCTCGCCGTCGCCGAGAGGGGCCCGGCACTGGTCCACGCCCACAACGCGCATTTCCAGCGGGACAAGAGCACGATGCGGATGGGCGACGTGCCCTTCGCGTGGTGGAGCTCCGGCGCGATCGTGAACGCCCATCTGGGCGAGGGATACGCCTTCCTCGCCACGGCTCTCGGCACGATCCGGCACCAGGGAGTGGACGCCCCGCCGCGGGACACTCTCGAAGGACTCCTGTACGCGCTTCCGGAGGACCGCTACGTCGTCGACGCCCGGCGACTGGCCGCCGCCCTCGGCGACGCGCGGCCCGCCCTCCGTGTGTCCCCCTGGTTCGGCTACGCCCCGCTGGACCCCGCCCACCTGGCCGCGTACGACGGGATCGTGTTCGTGAAGGACGTCACGCGGAGCTAGGCCCCGCCCTGCCCGGCCGTGTGGCGGGGGAGTCCCTCGCGGGGCAGGACGACGCGGAAGGCGGCCCCGGCGCCGGGCCGCGTCCGCAGCTCCACCCGGCCCCCGTGCGCGGTGACGATCGACCGGACGATGGCCAGCCCCAGTCCGGCGCCTCCGGCGCCGCTACGACTGCGTGAGCCGTCCACCCGATAGAAGCGGTCGAACACCCGGGCGGCCTCCTCCGCGGGCATCCCCGGCCCCTCGTCGGCGATCACGAGGACGCCGTCCCGGCCCGTCGTGCCGACGCCGATCCGCACCGGCGTGCCCGGCGGGGTGTGGGCGACGGCGTTGCCCACGAGGTTGGAGACCACCTGCCGCAGCCGCGCCTCGTCGCCGAGGACCGGCGCCTCGCCCGGCGGCCCGCCGTCCGGCCCGGTCAGCGTGACCTCCCGTCCGGGATCCAGCGCGCGCAGGTCGTTGTGGGCGTCGGCGGCGAGCGTCCGCAGGTCCATGGGTGCGAGATCCATGGGCAGCGCGTCCTCGCCCTCGTCCAGGCGGGCCAGCAGGAGCAGGTCCTCCACGAGCCGGACCAGGCGTCCCGCCTCGCTCTCGACACGGTCGAGGGTGAGGTCGGCGTCGGGCAGCCCGCCCATCCGGTGCAGTTCCGCGAACCCCTTGATACCGAAGAGCGGGGTGCGCAGCTCGTGACTGACATCCGCGACGAAGCGGCGCATCCGAGCCTGCGCCCGTTCCCGCGCGGCGAAGGCCGCCTCCAACTGGCCGAGCATGACGTTCAGGGCGTCCGCCAGCCGGCCGACCTCGGTCCGGGGCGCGGCCAGCGCGGGGACGCGCCGCGACAGGTCGCCCCCGGCGACGGCCGCCGCGGTCTCCTCGATCGTCCGCAGCGGCCGCAATCCCCGACGGACGGCGAACCACCCGATGACGGCGAGCGACGTCATGAGCGCCGCCGCGGTCGCCGCGCAGACCATCGTCAGGCGGCCGACGGTCGACCTGACCCCGCCGAGCGACGCCGCCACGACGAGGCTGCCCCGGGGTGCCGAGGGCGTGGCCGTGAGTGCCGTCGCGGGGGCGGGCCTCGTCGCGGGGGTGGGCCCTGTCGCGGGGACGGGCCAGGGGACGGCGACGACCCGCCACCCGCCGCCGTCGGTCCCGGTCGCGTCGAACGGCCGCCCGCCCAGCCGCTCGACCGCGGCGGTGTCGAGCCGGGGCAGCGCCGGGCCCCGATCCCGCGGCCCGCCCGGGAGCCATCGGCCGCTCTCCTGTTCGACGCCGCCGTCCGCGCGCAGATAGGCGACGTACACCTGGTCGATCAGGTCCATGCCGGGCAGCGTGCCCAGCGGTTGCGGGCTCTGCCCCTCGGACGGCACGGCCAGCCGGGCCGGGATCCGCGACAACACCGCCGCCATCGGCGTGAGCTGCTGGTCCACGCGTCCGATGAGGTGGGCCCGCAGCGTGGCGACCGCGACCGCGCCGCTGACGGTCAGGCCCGCCGCGAGCAGGGCCATGGTGGTCAGCAGGAGCCGCCCGCGCAGTGACAGGCCCTTCGCCCGGAGCCGTGACCCGGAACGCTTCGGTGTCCCGGCACGCTTCCACGGCCCGGACGCCGCCGTGGTCACGGCCGCGGCCCGCGCAGGACGTAGCCCACGCCGTGCATGGTGTGGATCAGCTTGGGCCCGGTCCTGTCGATCTTGCGGCGCACGTAGCTCACGTACGTGTCCACGATGCTGGAGTCGCCGGCGAAGTCGTACCGCCAGACGTGCTCCAGGATCTGGGCCTTGGACACCACCCTCCCGGCGTTGAGCACCAGGTAGTGGAGCAGGCGGAACTCGGTCGGCGACAGCCGTACGGGGGTGCCCGCCCGAATCACCTGATGGCCTTCCGGGTCGAGTTCGAGGTCGGCCACCCGCAGCGTGCGGTCCTCGGGAGCGGCCCCGGCCCGCCTGAGCACGGCCTCGATCCGGGCGAGCAGTTCCTCCAGATCGAACGGCTTGGTGACGTAGTCGTCGCCGCCCAGCCGCAGGCCGTTGATCTTGTCCTGCGTGGTGTCGCGCGCGGTCAGGAACAGCACCGGCACCTGACCGCGACGGCCGCCGAACAGCGGGCGGGGAAGCTCCCGGAGACGGCGGATGACCTCGAATCCATCCATGTCGGGCAGCATGACGTCGAGGAGCACGAGGTCCGGCGGCGTGGTCTGCGCGGTCTCCAGGGCCTGCGCCCCCGTCGCGGCCGAGGTCACCTCGTATCCCGCGAAGCGCAGCGTGGCCGCCAGCAGTTCCCGCACCACGGGTTCGTCGTCGACCACCAGCAGGTGCCGCCCGTCCACTCCGGCCTCCCCACGCCGATCATCGGAAGGATAGGCACGCGGTGCTAAGCCCGCCGTACAGGACCGCGCGCGTCACGCGTCCCGCCGGCGGAAGACGACGGCGGCGGCGCAGAGCAGGACGAGCACGGTGGCGGCCAGCACACCCGCGCCCGCGAGCGGCGCGAGCAGTTCGGTGCCGGGATGGACCGCGAAGATCCGGGCGCCCGCCGCGCTCGGCCACCAGGTGACGATCCACCTGGCCACCGGCTTCGGGAACAGACCCGCCATGCCGGGCAGGATCAGAAGGAACGTCCCGAGTGAGACGGCCCCCGCCGACCTTCGCAGCAGGAACCCGAGCGCCGTTCCGTACAGCCCGATCAGGCCGGTGAACAGGCCCGCGCCCAGCAGCGCCCCGGGCACTCCGGGATCTCCCGGTCCCACGCTCGGCACGCCCTGCGCCGTCAGCGCCGCCTGGCTGAGCGTGAACGACAGGAGCGCCAGCGGCGGCCCGGCGAGGAGCGTGGTCAGCGCGACGACGGCCCCCTTGCCGAGGAGGAGGAGCCCGCGTCCCGGCACGGCGGTGATGCTGACCGGCATCGTTCCCGCGGCGTACTCGGAGGTCACGGCCAGCACGCCGACCGCGCTGACGAGCACCCCCACCAGCACGAGGGCGCGGAAGGCCGTCTCCGTGGGGTCAAAGGCCGCCCGGTCGGCGGCCGACGCGGCGAGGTAGTCGCGTGCGGCCGCCATGCCGAACAGATAGCCGTACGACCCGGCCGCGACCACAGCCCCGGCCAGACAGCCGAGCATGGCCCGGACGCTGCGGAACTTCACCCACTCCGAGCGCAGCACGCCGTACGCGGTCATGCGACGACCCCCGCGGCGAACTCGACGCTGTCGCCGGTCAGCTCAAGATAGGCGTCCTCCAGGGAGGCCCGCCGGGGCGTCAGTTCGTGCAGGACGATTCCGTGCGCACCGGCGAGACCGCCGACCTCGGCACCGGACATCCCGGTCACCATCAGGCCGCCGCCGGCGCCCGGCCGGACGGCGGCGCCGGACTCCCGGAGCAGTGCGGCGAGCCGCTGCGCATCGGGGGTGCGCACGAGCACCGCCTGCCGCGCGGCCGACTGGACGAACGCCTCCAGCCCGGTGTCGGCGATCAGCCGCCCGCGGCCGATGACGACGAGATGGTCGGCGGTGAGGGCCATCTCGCTCATCAGGTGACTGGACAGCAGGACGGTTCTGCCCTCGGCGGCCAGGCCCCGCGTCAGCGTGCGGATCCAGCGGATGCCCTCGGGGTCCAGCCCGTTGACGGGCTCGTCGAGCAGGACCACCGGGGGGTCGCCGAGCAGCGCCACCGCGATGCCGAGCCGCTGCTTCATCCCCAGGGAGAACCCGCCGGGGCGGCGGCCCGCCACGTCGGCCAGGCCCACGAGCCCGAGCACCTCCTCGACCCGGCGCCGTCCGATGCCGTTGGCGTACGCCAGGGAGAGCAGGTGGTTGATCGCGGTCCTGCGCGGGTGCACGGCCTGCGCGTCGAGCAGCGCCCCCACCTCCCGCAGGGGTATGGGCAGGTCGGCGTAGCGCCGCCCGCCGATCGTCGCGCTTCCACTCGTCGGCCTGTCGAGCCCGAGGATCATCCGCATCGTGCTCGTCTTGCCCGCGCCGTTCGGCCCGAGGAAGCCGGTGACGAGGCCCGGCCGTACGTCGAAGCTGAGGCCGTCGACGACGGCGACCTCGCCGTACCTCTTGGTCAGCTGCCGTAACTCAATCATGGGACGCAGGCTCGCCCACCGGTCTGCGCGGCCTCTGAGAGGATCTGTGCGGTTCCTGTGAGCGGTTCGCCCCCGACCTGCGCCGCTGTCGCCTCACGCTCCGGTCCGTCGGGAGAACTCAGAGGGTCTTCACATGATCCCCGGCGGGCCGGGGAATGATTCGGGAGCCGCTAGGCTTACCTTCACGGTGGACGAGCCGGCCGGGCGGCCGCGTCAGGGCCTCACGGCCCTGCCGAGGAAGGTCCGGGCTCCACAGGGCAGGGTGGTCGGTAACGCCGACCCGGGGTGACCCGCGGGACAGTGCCACAGAAAACAGACCGCCCCCTTCGCGGGGGTAAGGGTGAAACGGTGGTGTAAGAGACCACCAGCGCCCACGGTGACGTGGGCGGCTCGGTAAACCCCACCCGGAGCAAGGTCAAGAAGGGATGTTCTCCGGAACGTCCCGCGCGCGACGTTCGAGGGCGGCCCGCCCGAGCCGCGCGGGTAGACCGCTTGAGGCCGCCGGCAACGGCGGTCCTAGATGGATGGCCGCCGGTCAGCCCTCAGGGCTGATCACAGAACCCGGCCTACAGGCCGGCTCGTCCACCTCTTGTTTGCCGCCAGTTCGCCGACGGCGGGGCGTGGCTCCGAGCGGGCCCGTACGGCTACTCGATTCGGCGTTCCGTTCCGCGCTCGATGTGTCCCCGTTGTCCCCTGAGCTGCAGTCAGCCAAGAGTCGGCCCAGCTTGAAGGGGGCGAACATCGAAAGCCCAGCTCAGCGCATGAGTCTGGCGAACATCGCAGTTCGGCTCATGTGATGGATCAGATCGCGATGTATTGAGCTTTCTGCCCCACGATCACGCGTCCGCCCGCCTGACAAGCACATCAGACGATCCCTACAGGTCGACAAGCGCCGGTCTGGCATCGGCTCTTCCATAGGCGAGTATGTGGCGGAGCACATCACACATCCGGTTCACATCGGCCTCCGGGACGTCTAAAACGGCTTCGATCACCGGGTCCTCCAAGCCGAGATCGTCTAGAGCAACAGGGTCGAGCAAAACTCGCAATCTGCCACCGCGAACAGCGACTTCTCGAACGCAACCGTAGGCGGTTCCTTGATCGGCGGTAACGAGGCAGTAGGTATCCTGCGCAAGATCTACGTCCTGCTCGTCGGCCTCTTCGATACCACTCATGAAGATCAGGATGAAGCCGGTGCCATCCTCGTGTTCTGCTACCCCGGCCTGGCGGTAATCCTCGTCGAATTCTTCGTCTCCGCCGGCCGCACGGGCGGTGAATCGGTAGGTCATGCAGGGGTTATATCAGTCCGATGCTCCCAGGGTGCTGCGATCGCTCGCCTTCTCGCTGGCTGCGACTTGCCCGTGCCCAATCAGCGACAAGCGTTGCGCCGACGCCGTTGTGGCGCCAAGCATCGTGCTTAGTAATGACACGACACTGGACACTGGCGGACGGAAATGGACCACATCCGCAGGTAGAGGCCATGTAAGGCCACCTGTTGCCGTTGCCTGATAAGGAATTGTCCACCAGACTTTGCGGCCGGGTGCGACGACATGGGATTCTCGGGCCGTGAGCAGCTTAGACGACGAGGTTTGGCCGGCCTATCTCGAGCGCACCCGCGAGCTTGCGGGGCAACTCCTTCACGCGGACGACCCTTACGACGTCGGGCTGCAACTCATGGGAGACACGATCGAGGTCATCATCACCGGCGAGTACGAGTACGCGGTCAGCATGTACAACCTTTGGGGTGATCTCACCGACCGGATGGAGCTCAAGCCGGCCGAGGGAGACCTTGCTAAGGCCGAGATGGTTCGGGCCGCCCGCGAATGGCTGGCCCTGGATTGTCGGGACAGCGACGCTGTAAAGAGATATTTCGATCACTGGTTACACGACATTCTCCACCATGATCGGTCGTAGCGGAATTTGTGCCCGCCCCACAGATCGCTCGTCCGCCTTCCGCCCCTGCCGGCAGTTCGGACAGGGGCTGTCATCGCGTCGAACGGCAGAAGTGTGCTGGTCCGTCTTTACGATCACTGCATCAGGGTTGCGGGCCGTAAATATGACTACGGAGCATTTCTTCCGCTTCGAGGATATGGTCGACCACCTCCCAGTACTCCTTCAGCCTCGGGTGTGAAAGAGCTTCATTGCGCGACAGTTTGTGGCCGTAGAAGGGTTCGTCGGGAGCCACGGCGGCTGCGTCCACGAGAGTGCAGGCCGGAAGCGGGCTGTTCTCGACCGGTCCGACCCTGCAACCGAAGGTGATCCGACGATCGCAGGGCACTTCCAGGTGCTCGGCGCCCCACTGATCATCGAAGATCACGTCTATCCACGCTTCAAGGATGCCTCGATGGTGATAGCAGGTGGCGAAGAAAATCGCGTACTTGCCGACTCCCTGCTTGTGTACGAAACCGCGGGACTGCCGGCGCTGTTCTCCGCAGCAGTCGCACGTCGAATCCTGGATCGTGTAGCCACGATCGATCTCCAGCATCAGCACATTATGCCTACGGTGCTCGGAGCCCGGCGTGCGCTTGGCGGGCGGGCGGCGCGGCAGAGGTCGGCAGACGAGGGCCAGAGATCGGGACAGGGCGGACGGCGTCCGTGGCCGGCTTGGGGACGTGGCTTCGGCGCGTCATGTCGATGCTGTGGGTGCCGGTCCGCTGCCTCTCCGGGCGAATACCGAGTGACAGTGGCCGCTAACGACGCGAGTTCCTTCGAGCGACAACGAGCAGCCCACGCAGACCAGAGCCCGAGTTCCGCAGCCATGTCGAAATTGGTTCGCGTGGCCGGCATCCGAGCGCCTAGCGTTGATTCCCCCATGGGCGCGCAGGACGTGCCCTGTCTGCGGTTCTGTATCAGTGAATGGAGGTGCGGAGCGGAATGACATGTCACCTCGTCGCGCTCTGCTTCGACGCGCACGACCCGCTCCGTCTCGCGCGCTTCTGGGCCGGCGTCCTCGGCTGGGAGATGACCGACGATCCCCGGGACGGCCTCACGCTCCTGCCGAACGATGACACCGGGTTCCGGATCCGGTTTCTTCCGAGTAAGGAGCAGAAGACCGGCCAGAACCAGATGCACTTCGATCTGACCAGCACGTCCCTTGAGGACCAGCAGCAGACGGTGGCGAGGGCGCTCGGGCTCGGTGCCCGGCACATCGACGTCGGTCAACGCCCGGAGGAGGATCACGTCGTGCTCGCCGACCCCGAGGGCAACGAGTTCTGCGTCATCGGGCCGGACAACCAGTTCCTCGCCGACTGCGGATTCATCGGAGCGCTGGCGTGCGACGGTTCGCAGGAAGTCGGGTACTTCTGGAGCAAAGCGCTGGGCTGGCCGTTGGTCTGGGATCAGGACGAGGAGACCGCGATTCGCTCGCCGCACGGCGGTCCGAAAATCACTTGGGGCGGCCCGCCACTGATGCCGAAGACCGGGAAGGAGCGGCTGCATTTCGACCTCGCTCCACCCGTCGACGGTGATCAGCAAGCGGAGGTCGACCGCCTCGTCTCCCTCGGAGCGACCCGCATCGACATCGGTCAGGGCGAGGTCAGCTGGGTGGTCATGGCCGATCCCGACGGCCACGAGTTCTGTGTGCTGACCCCGCGATAGCGACAACGCGGCGCTCGGGCCCCGACCCTTGCTCCCGTCGATCGTGACTGCCGCCAACGCAAAAAATGGGTACGAACCTCGCCGAATTCGGTGCAAGGCTGAGCCCGTGAACCATACCCACACCGTGGTCCTGGTCGAGGGGATCAGCGATGCGTCGGCCATCGAGGCGTTGGCCGAGCGCCGCGGCCGAAACCTGGCGTCCGAAGGCATCTCCGTTGTGGCGATGGGCGGTGCCACGAACATCGGCGCGTACGTCGGCGAGTTCGGTCCTCGCGGTCGCGATCTCCGGCTGGCCGGCCTGTGCGACGCCGGCGAAGAAGGCGCCTTCCGAAGGGGGCTCGAGCGCGCCGGCCTCGGATCCGATCTCACCAGAAGCGATCTGGAGGCGCTCGGCTTTTTCGTCTGCGTGGCCGATCTGGAAGACGAGCTGATCCGCGCCCTCGGCACAGACACGGTTGAACGCGTTGTAGACGCCGAGGGCGAGCTCGGCTCGTTTCGCACCCTCCAGAAGCAACCCACATGGCGCGGGCGCAGCACCCACGACCAGCTGCGCCGGTTCATGGGAGCAGGCAGCGGCCGCAAGATCCGCTACGCAGGCCCGCTCGTGGCGGCGCTGGAGCTCGATCGCGTGCCCCGGCCGCTGGACGGGCTGCTGGCCCACCTTTGAGACTGCTCGCGCACGGGGACGAAGGCCGATCTGTCAGAGCGCTACGCCATGCCGAGGTGTCGATCGCATCGTCAACCTACTACGCGGTGCGCAACCCCTATCCGCCGTAAAGGCCGGGCTTGCCCTTCCCTCATCGGCCTACTGTCCTGTGAATGGTTCTGCGGCAGACAAGGAGCCTTTCTCATCCTGAAATCACAGCTCATAGCCGGTGAGCTCAGCGATCATCAGGGCCCTGGCCGCGCCGACCGCAAGCAGTTCAGCACCTCTTGCGATGCTGGAGTCATGCCAGTCGATTAGGCCCTGACTGGGGCGAGGACGATGACGCGGTCGCGTACGGGAGCCAGACAGTTAGACGGGCTGCATGCCCCATAGGTGACGATCACCTCAGCACGTCCATTCCCAGCTCGGCGCACAGGGACCGCAATGGTTACTGCAGTCGGGACACCAGTCGGCGCCAAAATCGATCAGGACCTTCTTGCCGTCGGATGCGGCCAGTGTGAGAGCCCTTTTCAGATCCGCGGCCGGATCCCGCGGCCGGTGGAGGCGTCGGTGGTGCCGTGGCGGGGGTGGCGCGGTCGCTCTCGATGTTCAGTGGCCGGGGGTCCCCGGCAGTCCGAAGACGTGAGTGATGTGCGGTGTGTCGGCCAGGACGTGCGGCGCGAGCGCGTGGTAGGCCCAGACGTGGACCCACGCGTTGCCGGTTCGTACGGTCAGCACCGTCTTGAACATCCCGGGCGCGAAGTAGGTCGACAGGAGGAACAGCAGGGACAGGACCGCGTTGCCGGGCGTGTCGAACAAGGTCCAGGCGTCCCAGATGTGCAGCGCGGTGTAGGTCAATCCTCCCAGGATCACGGTGGTCGCCGTCGATCCGGTGAGGCGCAGGAAACGCGGCACCAGGATCGCGTAAATGAAGATCATGGCGGGGAGCACCGCGCCGGCGAGATACAACACAAAGGTGAGCGGCACCCCGAGCATCAGCTGCCGGCCCGTGAGATCGAAGATTCCGGGATCCAGTACGGCGATCTGGACGAGCGACTCGACCAGCAGGATCACGCCGATCAGCATCGCGTCCGCCCGGCGGTCGTTCGAGCGCAGGTTGAGCGCCTCGGCCGGATACCGCCGCGTGAAGAAGACCAGCGGCACCACCGCGTAGACCATGAGGTTGTAGCAGGCCCAGGCGATGGACTCCATAGGCGTCACAAGGTCATGCGTCCCGTAGATGGAACCGGCGAGGTGGAGGCCGAACGGATGCCATCCGGCGAGCCGGGCCAGGACGAAGCCCAGCGCCAATCCGGCGGCGCCGTACAGCACGAGGAACAGCGTCTCGCGGGCGGCGATCGAGCGCTCCGGCGCTCGCTCGGCGAGATCGGGTAGCGCGCGCCTGCGGGTGAGCCACCAGGTGAGCGCGGTGAGCAGGAACACCTCGGCCAGTGCCAGGTTGGTCTCGATGAGGTGCTCGGCCGGCGTGCCTGTCGTGGCGGCCGGCCAGTCGAACGGGAGCGCATCCTCCGCCAGGGCGAGCACCAGGACATTGCCCGACAGCCACCCCAGGGCGGCGAGCCGGACGCTGCGCCGGCGCAGCATCCCGGCCGGACCACCGCCCGGCCGGGACCGGCGTCTCGTACTCTCGCTCAGCATCACAGGCACCTCCGCTCGTTATATAGCACGACTGTGCTACAAAGCAGATAGTAGCACGGCTGTGCTATAAAAGGTCAATGCCGAGAGTGGTGGATCCCGCCGAACGCCGGCGAGAGATCACGGGCGCCGTGCTGCGTGTGGTGCGCCGTGACGGCCTGGAGAACGCGTCGGTACGGAACGTGGCGCGGGAAGCGGGTCTGTCGATGGGGTCGCTGCGTCATTACTTCGCGACCCAGTCCGAGCTGATGGCGTTCGCTTTCCGCAGCGTCATCGAACGCATCGACGATCGTGTCGCCGGGCTGGCCCCCGAGCCCGACACCCGGGAGCGGGTCGAACGGACGCTGCTGCAGTTGCTCCCTCTCGACGACGAACGACGCGCCGAAAACGAGGTGTGGCTGGCCTTCACGACGCGAGCCGCGTACGACCGGGCGCTGCGCCCGCTCCGTGACGAGGGATATGACGCGCTGCGGGCGGCCTGTCACGCGATGATCACCGACCTCTCGGCCGCCGGTCTGGCACCGGCCGACGTGCCGGCTCAGGCCGGACGTCTGCACGCGCTGCTGGACGGTCTCGCCGTGCACGCCGCCATGCGGCCGGATCTCCACACCGCCGAGTCGCTGTCCGCGATCATCGCGTGTCACCTGGACGGCCTCGCGGTCGAATGCCGTGCCGCCAGGCGCCGGGGTGGGGCGGACGAGAGCGGTGGCGAGGAACCGGGAGGAGGCCGGGGAGAGCCAGGCCGTTGAGGCCGGCGACCTGGGCCACGCCGACCAAGGTCACGACCATCAGGATCTGCCCGCCGCGGCGAGGCCTCGCCCCCGTGTCGTAGGCGAGGCCCGCCGTCGGACGGGGGCTCAGGTGGGGCGTTGAACGGCAATCCCCTGAAACCGTGGAGACGTTTCTCTGCGGCGACGGCGTCCTGCGCCCGCGCCCTTGCGGCACGCTCGGACTCTGCGCTATGTGATTTTAGGTCTCCATGGGAATCATCGCGGATGGGGCAGGGCATCTCGGTGACGTGACATCGCTCCGCCACCTCCGTGAATGTCTCGGCGAACTCGACGAGCTGGAGCGCGAGATCAAGCACGGCATCGACAGCATGTGCGGCAAGCTGTATCGGGCCATCGACTGGCAGCGGCGCTTCGAGGCCGACGTGTCGCACGAACTGCGCACCCCGATCGCGGGACTGCGGGCACAGCTGGAGGAGGCCCGGCTGCATCCCGGCGAGATCGACATAAACGACCTCCTCGAACGGGCGCTCAACGACGTGGAACGGCTGCACGCGCTGGTCGACGACCTCTACCTGCTGGCCCAGCTTCAGGCCGCCGCGCAGCCGACCGAGCCGGCCCTGCTGGACCTCGGCGATCTCGTGCAGAGCGAGGTGGCCCGGCGCACCGACAGGCTCGACGTGAAGGTGCAGGCCGTTCCCGGTGTTCTGGTGCGCGGTCTGGAGGCGCGGCTCCGGCGAATGCTGTCCGAACTGCTCGACAACGCGCAGCGGCACGCCAAGACGGTTGTCATCGTCCAGGTCCGGCGTACGGCCCGTGCGGCGGAGCTCGTCGTGGCCGACGACGGCGACGGAATCGGGGAGGAGGATCGGGAACGCATCTTCGATCGCTTCACACGCCTCGACGCCGCCCGCTCCCGCGACCGCGGCGGGACCGGCCTCGGCCTGGCCATCGTGCGGAACATCGCGTACGGCCACGAGGGCGAGGTGCACGTGGAACGGTCATCGGCCGGCGGTGCGGCCTTCGTCGTCCGGCTCCCACTGGCCTGACCGGTCGTCCTCGCCGAAATCACGTTGCCGTACAGCGGCGGACGGGTGCCCCCTCACTTCCGTCGCCGGGCGGCCGAGGGCGTAGGACACGACGCGGGATCTTGCGGGCGGGGCAGGGGCTCGGCTAGGTTCCCGCCCCATGCGCATCCCCCTGCTCGCTGTCGTCCTGTCCGCGGCTCTGCTGACCGGCCTCCTTCCCGGAACGGCGGCAGGGGAGACCACCCGTGGCACCCGTGGGACCGCGGCGGGTGCGCACGCCCGCACGCCCTCGGTGCCCGTGGACCTCATCGGGAACCGCCTCTACGAATCCGGCCCGCTTTTCCGGCGGGCCTGCTCGGTGCCGGGACTCAAGAAGAACGACCCGAAGTCCACCGCCACGCACCTGCGCGCCTGGCTCAGCTGCCTCGACAGGTCCTGGCGGCCGCTGCTGAAGGACGCGAAGCTGCCCTCCGCCGCCCCCAAGGTTCGTTTCATCACCGATCCTGGCACCGCCGCCTGCGGCACCGACTGGCAGGAGGTCGGCGTGGCGCAGTACTGCGACAGAACAATCGTCATCTACCTGAAGGACAGCATCCTCAAGAGGCCTGACCCCCTTTTCCTGCTGTATCTGGCCGCCTATGAGTACGGCAACCACGTGCAGGCCCTGTCCGGCATCGCGAAGGCCGCCGACAGGCTCAAGGGCAGTGCCGAGTCCGCGCAGCAGTCGGAGTACCTGCGCCGTTACAACCTCCAGGCCGACTGCTTCGCCGGGGCTTTCATCGGCAGCGTGTGGAAGTCCCTCCACCGCCCCAGCAGGGACTGGGGGAAGTTCCTCGATCTCGTACGCCGTGGTGGAGACGACGTGCGGGGCGCGGGGGACCGCTGGCACGGGAAGGGCGCCACGATCGTGTACTGGGTGAATCGGGGGTTCAGCAAGCCGTCCCCCGCACGCTGCAACACCTGGGCCGCCGCCGGGAAATCGGTCGCCTGACGCGCGGGGGAACCTCCGATCGGACGAGCGGAAGCCGGGCTTCGGCGGCCCGGCTCAAGGGCCTCAGCTGGGCGGAGCGTCTACCGAGCCGTCGGCATAGGTGATCCTCGGCATCGGGGGCGGCGGCGCGCCGGTGAGCCCCGCGCAGGTGAACATGCCGCCCCCGGGCGCCGCTGGGTCCTCGGTGGCCACGCAGGCCAGTCGGGACGTGGCCGGGATCTCCGCGGAGGTGTCGACCGGCTTGGACACGCGCTTGGCGTCCATGGTCACGGTGCAGGTCCGCGATCTCGGTCCCTCGTCGCAGCCGTACCAGTAAGGGGTGTTCATCGGCCGGTAGTAGGGATTGTTCTCGGCCCGCATCGGGTTGGGGTCCGGGCCGTGGATCGTGGCGGTGAGCCGGATCCGCTGCCCCTCGGCCAGCGTGAACCGGCACCGTTGCTCGTCCGTGGAGGTCTCGTTGGTCTTCGCGGCACAGCTCACCGGAGCGCCGGACACCTTCACACCCCACCCGGTGAGCATCAGGACGAAGAAGTCGTACTGCTTCTTCTTCTCACTCGGCTCGGGGGCCGGGGTGTCACCCGGGACCGTCACGTGACTGGCACCGGCGGGGCCGGGGATGGTCAGCTTGTGCAGCACCGTGGTGAGGTCCTCGGCCGACGTGGCGAACCGGGGTTCGGGCGCTCCGGTGGCGGCGGCGAGTTGCCTCAGGCCGCCCTGCCGGCTCTTGGGCACCTGGTAACCGACGAACCGGAACTCCAGGGTCAGCCCGGCGGCGGCGATCCTGTCCTGGATGGTTTTCCGCAGTGCGGCCTGGTCCTTGACGCATGCGTCCTCGCCGTGGCCGGTCACCACGACGATCCGGTTGACCTTCTTGCCGCGGAACGGATACAGGCCGGAGAAGTCGTCGATCGCCGCGAGGACGCCGTCCCCCAGGGTGGCCGCGCCGGACGGGGCGAGGGCGCGGGCAGCGGTGGCGATTCGGTCGCCCTGGCCCCGGCCGGTGGGCACGACCTCGGCGGTGGTGCCGGTGGCGCCGCAGGCGCCGCCGAACCGGCGCACCGAGAGCGCGTCGCCGTCTCCGGAGTTGCGGGCCGCCGAGCCCACGGCGGCGGCGATCGCGCCGAACCGGCCGGCCGGACCGGCCGAGGCGTCCACCAGGAACGCGGTGCGGTAGTCGGGAACCAGCACGAACCAGACGTACGCGCCCGCACCCGCGACCACAGCGGCGACGGCGAGCAGCGACGCCACCACGCGGCGGCCCCTCCTGCGCGGCCCCGTCACCGCGGGGCCTTCGGCAAAGTGAGCCGGAGCGCGGCGAGTGCCCTGTTCATGGCGTCCACCTCGTCGTTGTAGCGGTCGGCGATCGCGGTGTAGTCCGTGGCCGCGACGGTTCCGGACCGGGCCGCGTCGAGCAGGTCCCTGGCGGCGGGGATCAGTTCCTTCTGCAGGTCGCGCAGGCCGACGGCCTTGCGGTGGATGTCCCGGGTGGCAGGCGTCCTCGCCCGGTCGGCGAGCACCTTGAGCTGCGCGTCGGCGTCGCCCGTCCCGGCCCGGTCGAGCTCGCGCTCGGCCACGTCGAGCCGGCCTGCGCCGATCGCCTTCACCGCGGCGTCGACCCGCTTCGCGGTGGGGTCGAGGATGCGGATCACCTCGTAGGCGTTCGTCCGCACCGGTTCGGTGTTGGTGAGCCAGTCGAGGGCCGTCCGCAGCTGCTCCGGGGTCTCGGTGAAGACCGGCTCCGGCGCGCCGGCGGCAGAGGCGATCCCGCCGAGCCGGTCCCGCTGGTCCTCCGGCACTTGGTAGCCGACCAGCCGGAACTGGATTTTCAGGCCGGCCGAGGCGATCCGCTGCCGGATCTCGTCCTCGGCGTACTCGGCGTCGCAGGCGTCCACGCCGTGCCGTGTGACGACGATGACCCGGTTGACCTGGGTGGCGCGCAGCGGCCAGAACCCGGAGAAGTCACCGGCCGCCTCGACGATGCCCTTCACCATCGTCGGCCTGCCGCCCGCGGGCATCCGGCCCGCCGCGTCGGCGATCCGGCTCCTATTGCCGGTGCCGAAGTCCACCAGCCGCGTCGTGTTGCCGTCCCGGCCGCACTCGCCGCCGAAGCTGCGCAGGCCCAGCGCGTCGTCGTCCCCGGAGTTGCTCACCGCGGTCTCCAGCGCCCCGGTGATGTCGGCGGTGTCCGCGCTGGCGTCGACGAGGAACTGGGTCTTGTACGCGGGGGACAGGGCCGGGATCAGCCAGTTCACCGTCGCCCAGCCGCCGCCGGCGATGAGGGCGGCCGCGGCGACGGCGAGGACCAGGGGCTTGAAGTCGACGGCCAGGTGGATGATCAGGTCGCGGCCGGCCTGGAGGATCCAGCCCAGACCGAAGATGCGCGCCTCATGCCGCACCTGGTCAGGGCCGGTGTCCGTCTCCTGTCTCACCCCCGGCCGATCCGCATGTCGCGGCCCGCCTGGTTCACCCGGCCGAGCCCGGAGACCGTGGCGTTCTGGTGGACGGTGATCTGCCGTCCGGCCGGAGGCAGCAGCGGGGTGAGCTCCTCGTCCACGATCCGACGCAGCTCCCGGGCGGCCTCGGGGTCGGCGGTCGCCAGCCGGCGCAGGCGTTGCCGCCACTCCACCACCAGGGCCTGTTCGGCCTGTTCGGCCTGCTCGTCTCCCGCCTCCCGGGCGGCCAGCAGTTCCGTACGGGCCTCCGCCAGGTCGGCCTCGACCGCCGGCGCCTGCTCCGGGCGGGCGCGCCGCCACAGCGCGACGACGGCCCTGCGGCCCTCCTGCCACCCCTCGGTCGCCAGCACGCTTACCAACGCGGAGGCCGCGGCCAGCGCGAGCGCATCCATTGCACTCCCCCAGACGAGTGTGATCGGCGAGTGTGATCGGCGGGCCTTTCGAGCCCCGGCTCAGGACCAGGATCGGCCGGGGGTGGCGGCGAAGTCGAAGACGGCCTGCCTATGGGGCATAGGCGACGGCTATGCCCGCAGGTCACCCAGCTCTGAGGAGGCGGGCACCTGACCCGGGGCGCAACGGGCCAGCCGGCGGACGGTCCGGGCCGCGAGCGAGCAGAACGCCTCGGCGAGTCCGCCCCGGTCCTCGCGCCGGCGGGCCGCGACGACCGTCGCCGGCGGCAGGCCGGTGAGCTCGATCATCCGCAGGCCCGTCGGCAGTGCGGTGTCCCTGAAGTTGTACGGGCCCGGGCACACCACCCGGTTCAGGCGCACGCTGAGCAGCAGTTCCTCGGGGGTGGCGCCGGGCGCGCCGCGGTGTCGGGGCGGCTCCTCGTTGCGCTGCTCGTCCATGGTCCACCAGCGCACCATGCGGGCCGGGACCTCGGCGTGCACCAGGGCGAAGGCCTGGCCGAGCACGTCGGTGAAGTGGACGGCGTCCACGTCCCACAGGTCGTGCCCGGCGGACACGGCGAGCCCCCGCTGTTCCTTGAGCACGGGCTCCCAGGCGAGGCGTTCCTGGTCCACCGGCATGAACATCAGCGCCACGTCGATCTCGCCGCGGATCAACGGCCGGTCGAAGTCGACCAGGCCGAGCTGCCGAGGGCTCACCTCCACCTCCGGGTAGGCCTCGGCGAACGCGGTGAGCACGGTGAGGTGAATCGCACGCGGCATCGGCAGCGCCACGCCCACCCGCAGCGTGCCCTCCCGAAGGCCGGCCACGTACCTGGCGGTCGAGGCCGCCTCGTCCACGGCGTGCAGCACGCCGCGGATCCGCTCGTAGAAGGCGGCGCCGGCCGGGGTGAGCCGGGTCCCGGACGGGTCGCGGACCAGCAGTGGCGTGCCCACCTGGCGTTCCAGGTCCCGGATCTGCTGGCTGAGCGTCGGCTGAGACACGTGCAGGCGGGCGGCGGCCCGGGTGAAGCCGCCGTACTCGGCGACCGCCACGAAGTACCGGAAATGGCGCAGTTCCATGTGTCCGTCCCCGTGGGCGATCGTCGGGAGGTTGTCGATGCGGACGCTCATCCGGATGTCGTGGCGACCCGCCCCGGCGTTACAGAGAGTCGCCGGCCGATCATGAAGCGGAGCCGTAGTGGCGCTGCTCTCGCCTTCGGTCAGGAGCCGGTCCGTGCGCCGGCGATCGCCGCCACCGCGTCGGCGATCTGGGCGCGCAGCGTGGCGGGGTCGGCGGCGAGTCCGGGGCTGAGTCGCGGGCCGAAGGGGCTCGCCGCCGACCAGGCGGTGGCGAGCGCCAGGATGGCCGTCAGCAGGAATTCCGGCGGGAAGCGCGCCTCAGGGGCGTCCGCGTCCCGTGCCGCCTCCATGGCCGACACCTTCGCACTCTGCGCCGCGTTGCGCAGGGCGACCTCGCCGGTCTCCTGCTCCAGGCCCGCCCACGCCATGAGCCGCATCAGGCCGGGCTGGGCCATCGCGAAGTCGAAGACCCGCGCCGCGTATCCGGGCAGGTCGTCGGGGGTGAACCGCAATTCGTCGTAGACCCGTCGCAAGTTCTGCTCCAGGACGGTGGAGAACAGGGTCTCCTTGCTCTGGAAGTAGA
Source organism: Microbispora sp. NPDC046973 (assembly GCF_040644495.1). Taxonomy (NCBI): domain Bacteria; kingdom Bacillati; phylum Actinomycetota; class Actinomycetes; order Streptosporangiales; family Streptosporangiaceae; genus Microbispora; species Microbispora sp. NPDC046973. The sequence continues at coordinate 139,275 of NZ_JBEYWQ010000010.1, forward strand.
TGTAGAGCAGGTTCTTGTTGCAGCCGGCCGCCTTGGCGATGCGGTCGACGCGCGCCCCGGCGATGCCGTGGGCGGAGAACTCCTCCCGTGCCGCTTCGAGGATGCGTGCCTTGGTCGCCTCGGCGTTACCTGTCGCCACGGCGTCATTCTAGCGGTTGACTAACCGGTTAGATGAAGGCTTAAGCTAACTAACGAGTTAGCTAACCAGAAGGGGGCACGACGATGGATGCGCGCACATGGCTGATCACCGGAGTGAGCAGCGGCTTCGGCCGGGAGATGACGGAACGGCTCCTCCGGCGCGGCGACCGCGTCGCCGGGACGGTCCGGCGGATGGAGGCGATGGACGATCTGAAGGCGGAGTACGGCGACCGGCTGTGGCTCGCCCGCCTCGACCTGACCGACGGCCGCGCGATCGGGGAGGTCGTGGACCGGGCGTTCGCCGACCTCGGCAGGATCGACGTGGTCGTCAACAACGCCGGGTACGGCCTGTTCGGCGCGGCCGAGGAACTCACCGACGAGCAGATCGTCCACCAGATCGACACGAACCTGCTCGGCTCGATCCGGGTGGTCCGCGCCGCGCTGCCTCACCTACGTCGCCAGGGCGGCGGCCGCCTCATCCAGCTCTCCACGTACGGCGGTCAGGCCGCCAACGCGGGCGCGTCCCTGTATCACGCGAGCAAGTGGGGCATCGAGGGGTTCATGGAGTCGACGGCCAAGGACGTCGCCCCGTTCGGTATCGGCGTGACCATCGTCGAGCCGGGCAGCGTCCGCACGCGATTCCGTGACGGCGGCGCGAGGCTCGCCACGCCGATGAGCGCCTACGACGACAGCCCGGCCGCGCTTACCCGAGGCATCCGCAACCCCGCGCTGCCGTCCGTCGGCGACCTCGCGAAGACGGCCGCGGCGATTGTCGGCTGTGCGGACCTGGACCCCGCGCCCGTACGGGTCGTCCTGGGCAGCGACTCCTACACCCACATCCGCACGGCACTCACCGATCGGCTCGCGGAACTGGAGGCCGGACGGGACCTCGCGTTCTCCACCGACTCCACCGACGCCGGCGCCGGCGCAGGGGCCGCGCGGCGCTGACGCGCGCGCACCCGAAGGGCCGTCACCGGCTCAGGAGAACCGCTCGACGGTCACGGGGACCGGTCCGGCGTGGCGCATCGCCGTCGTCAACCGCCGCAGCAGCGGCCCGAGGGCCCGGCCGGACGCGGTCCCCAGCTGGGCCGTGAGGTCGAGGCAGCAGGCGACGCCGGGCCCGATCCGGCGTACCTCCCAGGTGAAGACGTCGCGGTCCGTGCGCAGTTCGCCCGTGCCGATGACCCGGGTCTGCGGGTCGCCGGCCTCCCCGGCGAGCGTCACCACGTCCGCGAGGCGGGACAGGTGCGGCTCGCCGGCGAACAGGACGCGGTAGACCCGGGTGTCGTGGAACCCGTCGGCGACCCGGGGCGGGCCGAGACGCAGGGGAGGCGCGTCCGGCAGAGGCCGGTGGTCGTGGAAGACCGCCCGCAGCCGCGTCTCGCCGGGCAGTTCGCCCCCGCCGAGATCGCGGTACGCGGCCTCGGCCTCGGGGCGGCTCACCGCGCGGGCCCGGGCGCGCAGGCGGGGATCCTCCCGCATCGCACGTCCGAAGGCGGCGGAGCTCCACCAGACGCCGTCGGCCGCGGTCCATCCGGCGGTGTCCAGGCCGACGGTCCTGAAGTCGCCGGTGAGCGCGAACTCCTCGACGACGATTGCCTCGGCCGGGGCTCCGTCCGCGCCCGTCGCGGGCGTGATCAGGTAGTAGTCGAGAGCCGCCTGCGATTCGGGCGCGGCGGTGACGGCCGCCCGTTCACGCCCGCGTATGTCGCCGGTCATGGGCGCACCCTACTGACCTTCGCCGGTCCGTACGCGGCCGGGGATCGGGGTGGGGATCAGTGCGGCATGGCGCTCATGTCCGAGCCGGTGCCCATGCTCATGCCGCCCATGTCGTGGCCGGGAACGTTCCCGTTCTCGTCGGCCACCATGAACACTCCGGCCATCCCCATGTCCGAGTGGCTCTGGACGTGGCAGTGGTACATCCAGGCCCCGGGCCCGACGCGCTCCCCGGCGATCACCTGGAAGCCGAACGACTCGGCCGGTCCGGTGATCTTGGTGTCGATGATCCGGGTCTGGTCCTGCGGGTTGTCCAGCATGCCGGTGCGGTTGTCGGCCCACCTGTGGCCGTGCAGGTGCCACGTGTGGAAGAAGTCCCCGTGGGTGACCACGATGAACTCCACGCGCTCGCCGATCTTCGCCATGAAGTGCGGCGCCTCGCCGGCCTTGGCGTTGTTGACCGTCATGTCGTTGAAGAAGACGACGAACTGCTTGTCCGGCAGGATGTCGCCCTTCCGGCGGACCACCAGCGCGCCGTAGAGCCCTCTCTTGATGCCGCCGGTGCCGTGGTCGGTCCCGACGACGTGGTCGTGGTAGTGCCAGTAGCCGGCGCTGCCGGGCTCGATGGTGCCGCCCGGGCGGCGGCCCGGCGCGTGGGTGCGCCAGACGTAGGTGCGCCGGCCTCCCGGCTCCACCACGCTGTCGCTCATTCTCGTGCCGTCGCTGGTGATCTCGTAGTCCACGCCGTGTACGTGCAGGCTGGCGGTGACGTCGGTGTTGTTCACCAGCTCGATCTCGAGGGTCTCGCCCTCGACCATCTCGATGAGCGGACCGGGGATCGTGGCCTTGCCGGGCTCCAGGCCGTATCCCAGCAGATTGTTCGGCAGCTTCTCCGCATAGAGGGTCATGCGGCGGACGTCGCCTCTGTCGGGCTTGCCGGTGACCTTGTCGGACGGCGCAGCGTTGGCCTCGGCCGCTCCGACCAGCGGTGCGAACGCGGCGGCCGTCGCGGCCGTGGTGAAGGCGCGCCGGGAGAACAGGCCTCGCGTCGTACCCCTGCCTACCTCGGTCATGGTTCCCCATTCCGGTCATGACGCCTCACTGCCGTGAGGCGAACGGCAACTCTTTGGCCGGCGTCGGCCCCGGCGAGGCTTTCGACGCCGCTGAAGCAAGCTTTCGATGGAAGTAGGCGATAGTTCTGCAAAAAAGTCAAGAAGTCAGAGTGTAAGCAAGAGAACTTTGTCACAGGACTGGATGAAGTGTGGTGAGGCTGCTACGTTGAGCCCAAACCGCCCACTTGACGTCCCTGGACTGTCACAGTCCGATCCGTCTCCTGGGCATCACCAGGCCCTCGTCCACCCGCCCGCTCACGCAACCATCCGCGACTCTCCGAAAGGCTCAGCGGTGCTTCGGCGACACCCCCCACTGCCGACATCCGCCCCGCACGGCCCGCCCTCCCACGCTCCGGCGGACCTGCGGCTCGGACATGCCGGACCACGCCCCGGCGGTGCCACCGCCGGGCGTCGCCGGCATGGCGGCGCCCCGGCCTGAGACCGGGAAGACACACCCTCATTTCGGTCGCCGTCCCGACGGACGGCCGGCGACCGCTGCACGCGATCGATCCCCGGCGCCCGCGACGACGGGCTCCGCGACGATCACCCGCCGACAGCGCGACGAACGGCGATGCCGCACGCCTGCGAACGGCCCGAACCGCCCTGACCGTGTCGCCACGTCCCCGCGTCACCGCGACGCCGGGTCAGGGAGCCACCGGCAAGCGAGAGGAGAAGGAGACCGGCAAACCCTCCTGCCTTCCGGCATCTGCGTGCCCGGTCGCCGCCACGGCAGACCGAACGACCTCCGCACGGTGCTGATCCAACCCCCCGACCTGAAGGAGCGAACGATGGGTCGCAGAGACCTGCTCGTACACCCTCGGCCACCCGCCTGGCGTCGTGCGCTGATCACGGCGTCGAGCGCCGCGCTGACGCTGGGACTGACAGCGGTTCCCGCCACGCAGGCGCAGGCCGCACCGGCCTTCCCCGCCGCGCAGCTCCAGGCGCAGGCCAAGCCCAACCCTCCCGAGCCGGATACCGGCAAGCCAGACGAGTCTGATAAGCCGGCCGGCGTGCTGGTGTTCCACGGTCCCGCCAAGGAACAGAGCGACCCGGTCGAGCAGGCCGCGGAGTCGATCAAGAATCTGGGCAAGGACAACGGCTTCTCCGTCGAGGTGTCCGAGGACCCGGCGGTGTTCACCTCCAGCAACCTGGCGCGCTATCGCGGCGTGGTGTTCCTGTCCGCCAAGGGCGTGACGCTGAACGCGGCCCAGGAGGCCGCCTTCCAGGCGTACATCCGGGACGGCGGCGGGTTCGTCGGCGTCCACGACGCCGTACGGGCGCAGCCCGACTCGTCCTGGTTCACCGAATTGGTCGGCACCCGCCCCGCCGGCAGCCTGCCCCCGGCCGAGAAGGTCGTGGAGATCACGGCGAACGGGGACAACCCGCCGAACGAGACCAAAGAGAAGCTGGTCGACGGGAACAACAACAGCAAGTGGCTGACGTTCAACCCGACCGGCTGGGTCTCGCTGAAGCTGGAGCAGCCGAAGGCGATCGCCCACTACGCGCTGACCTCGGCGAACGACTTCCCCGGCCGTGACCCGAAGGACTGGACGCTGCAGGGCTCCCAGGACGGGAAGAGCTGGACGGACCTGGACAAGCGGACGGGGGAGACCTTCCCCTCGCGGTTCCAGACCAAGGAATACAAGTTCACCAACACCACGGCGTACGCGTACTACCGGCTGAACATCACGGCGAACAGCGGTGAGCCCCTCATCCAGCTGGCCGAGCTGCGGCTGTTCGGCCCCGACGCCGGGCCGCCGCCGGACAGCCAGGTGCAGAAGGCCACGGTGGACTTCACCGACCGTCAGCACCCGGCGAACAAGGGCCTGCCGTTCAACGCGACGCGGTCCGACAAGTGGATGAACTGGAGCCCGAGCCCGCTGGGCAAGGTCCAGACGGTCGCGCAGGTCGAGGAGTGGACCTACAAGGCGGGCCTGAACGGCAACGGCGCGTTCCACCCGATCTCGTGGTGCCGCGACTACGACGGCGGCCGGTCGTTCTACACCGGCATGGGCGGCACCGAGGAGAGCTACACCAAGGACGAGCAGTTCAAGAGCCACCTCGGCGGCGCGATCAAGTGGGCGGCCGGCCTGGTCCGCGGCGACTGCCAGGCGACCATCGCGTCGAACTACAAGACCGAGCGGCTGACCGCGCAGAACCAGTCGGGCCAGCTCGACCAGATCGGCGAGCCGCACGGCCTGACCGTCGCCCCCGACGGCAAGATCTTCTACGTCGGAAAGGCGGCCTGCCCCACCGGCCCGATCGCCGACTGGAACAACCCGAAGGTCGGCCTCGGCTGTGGCACGATCCACCAGTGGGACCCGAAGACCAAGCAGGTCAAGCTCCTCACCACCCTCGCCGTCATGGGCAACCGCGGCAGCGGCGACGAGCTGGTGAAGAACGAGGAGGGTCTCCTCGGCATCGTGCCCGACCCCAAGTTCCAGGAGAACGGCTGGCTGTACGTCTACTGGATGCCGCACGAGTCGATCGACAGGGACAAGCGGATCGGCAAGCGGACGATCTCCCGGTTCACCTACGACGCCGCCACCCAGACGATCGACCAGAAGACCCGCAAGGACCTGCTGCAGTGGGACACCCAGATCCACAGCTGCTGCCACGCGGGCGGCGGCATGGCCTTCGACAAGGAGGGGAACCTCTACGTCGGTTCCGGTGACAGCAACTCCTCCGGCGGCTCGAGCGGTTACTCCGGGAACAACTGGACCCAGGACTACAAGGGCACCTCGTTCCAGGACGCCCGCCGCACCGCCGGCAACACCAACGACCTGAACGGCAAGATCATCCGTATCCACCCGGAGGCCGACGGGACCTACACGATCCCGAAGGGCAACCTGTTCACGGGTAAGGAAGAAGGCGGCGGCAAGACCCGCCCGGAGATCTACGTGATGGGCGTTCGCAACATCGCGCGGCTCCAGTGGGACAACGTGAACGACTGGCTGACCGCCGGATGGGTCGGTCCGGACGCGGGCGGCCCGAGCGAGATCTGGGGTCCGGCGAAGTACGAGACCGCGACGATCCTCACGTCCGCGGGCAACCAGGGCTGGCCCTACTGCATGGGCAACAAGCAGCCCTACCGTGACCGCAGCAACGTCGACGCCAGCCAGCCGGCTGACTGGTACAACTGCGACAACCTGAAGAACACCTCGCCGCGCAACACCGGTCTGGTCGACATCCCGCCGGCCCGCGACAACATGATCTGGTACTCGCCGCAGGGCGGCGGCCCGGTCTACCCGAAGCGGACCGACGGCAGCGGCCTGCCGACCTACAAGCTGGGCGAGGAGACCTTCACCCAGCCCTACCTTTCCGGCGGCGGCCAGGCGGTCATGTCCGGGCCGACCTACCACCGCTCCGAGGTCGACACCGACAGCGGTGTCGCGTGGCCGGCGTACTGGGACAACAAGTGGTTCATCGGTGACGAGTCCAACGCGAACAACCGGGTCGCCGTCACCGTCGACCCGAAGGGCGTCAAGGACGCGAAGCCGCCGGTCTTCGCCGAGGACCTGCGCTCCATCATCCAGCCCGGCGGCGGCGCCACCCAGCTGCAGTCGTGGATGGACGCCAAGTTCGGCAAGGACGGCGCCCTCTACATGCTGGACTACGCCGGTGGCTTCTTCAGCCTGCACCCGAACCAGAAGCTGATCCGCATCACCTACCAGGGTGGTCCGGCGACGCCGAACCCGAGCCTGGCCACGGTGCGGCCGGAGCGGCAGAGCACGCCGAAGACCGTGGTGTTCTCCCACACCAGGGCCGGAGGCGTGAAGTGGGAGTGGGACTTCGGTGACGGCAGCAAGCCGTCGACCGAGGCCGACCCGACGCACACCTACAAGGACTTCGGCACCTACAAGGCGAAGCTGAAGGTCACCTACGCCGACGGCGAGGTGGCGACCGGCGAGATCACCGTCGAGATCGGCTGCCCGGCGCCCGACGCCCGGCCGACGGTCCGGCTGCTGGACACCGACACCGGCGTGGCCAACCGCGTCGTCGCCGGCGGCTGCACGATCAACGACCTGATCGACGACGAGCGCATGTGGTCGAACCACGGCGAGTTCGTCAGCCACGTCAACGACCAGGTGAACGAGTTCCGCAAGGCCGGCGTCATCGACAACCGCGAGGCCACCACGCTGAGCAAGGCGGCGGCGCAGTCCGAGATCGGCAAGACGAACGGCTACGAGACCATCTTCGACGGGACCGCGCAGTCCCTGCAGGGGTGGTCGCAGGCTCCGACCGGCCAGTTCATCCTCCAGAAGGACGGCACCCTCCGCACCTCCGGAGGGATGGGCATGCTGTGGTACTCCGACAAGGCGTACGCCGACTTCTCGGTGCGGCTGCAGTTCCGTGACGTCGCGCCCGGCACGGCCCGTGCCAACACCGGTGTGTTCGTCCGGTTCCCCGACCCGCGGACCCCGCTGGACCAGCGTCCGGCCGGGAGCTGCGGCACGGTCGGATCGGCCCGTACGTCGCAGGCGTGGGTCGCGGTCTACTGCGGCCACGAGATCCAGATCTACGACGGCGACACGGGCGAGCCGCAGAAGACGGGCTCGATCTACAACTTCCAGCCGAACACCCTGGACAAGGCGGGGGCGACCCCGAAGGGCCAGTGGAACGACTACGAGGTCCGGGTGGTCGGGCAGCACTACACGATCATCCGCAACGGCGTCGTGATCAACGAGTTCGACAACACCCCGGGCAAGTCGTCGTCCCGTGCCGGCGACCCCGCCACGGACCTGCGTCAGTTCGTCAGCGGGTTCATCGGGCTGCAGAACCACAGCAACACCGACCTGGCGGAGTTCCGCAACATCCGGGTGCGGGAGCTCTGACCCGGTAGCCGGGCGGGGAGACCCGCCCGGCTACCCCCATGACCCTGGCGGGCGACGCCGTTCGCCCGCCCACATGCACGTTCTGTGAGGTGCGACCTCAGATGCAGTTACTGACAGGAAGGCCACGGGGGGCGCTACACGCCGCCCTGGCCGTGGTGCTGTTGTGCGTGGCGCTTCCGGCGCTGTGGCTGTCGCCGGCCAAGGCCGCCGCTCCGAAGCCCGAGGCGCGGCAACAGGTCGGCCAGGCGGCGGCGCAGGTGCTCACCTGGACCGCCGACAACAGCATGACCGCGTACAAGGACGCGCCGACCACGGCCGTCGCGGGACCCACGACGATCGTCTTCGAAAACAGCATGGCGACCGGCAGCACGTTCGGGATGACGCACACGCTGACGTTCGACACGTCGACGCCCGGCTACAACCACGACGTCAACGTCAACATCATCGCGAGCCCGTACGACGCGGACGGCGGCCGCCACGAGGTGCAGGTGAACCTCACCCCCGGCAAATACCGCTTCTTCTGCGCGATTCCCGGCCACCAGATGGTGGGCGAGCTCGTGGTCACCGCCGGCGGCTCCACCGACACGACCGCGCCGCAGGTGTCCGCCAACGTGTCGGGCGAGAAGGACGCCGACGGCAACTACGTCGGTTCTGCGACCGTGACCGTCTCGGCGACCGACACCGAGTCGGGTGTGGACAGGATCGAGTACGCGCTGGACAACGGGGCGTTCACCACGTACTCGGCTCCGGTCTCGGTGAACACCGCCGGGTCGCACACGGTGCAGTACCGGGCGACCGACAAGGCGGGCAACGTCTCGCCGGCCGGGTCGGTGTCCTTCACGGTGGTCGCTCCGCCGGCGAAGGACACGACCGCGCCGCAGGTGTCGGCGCAGGTGGCCGGTGAGAAGGACACCAACGGCAACTACGTGGGCTCCGCGACGGTGACCGTCTCGGCGAGCGACAGCGAGTCGGGTGTGGACACGGTGGAGTACTCCCTCGACTCGCAGCCGTTCGCGCTGTATTCCAGGGCGCTGACGGTGGACCAGCCGGGGGCGCACCGGGTGAGCTACCGGGCCACCGACAAGGCCGGCAACGTCTCGGCGGTGGCGTCGGTGTCGTTCACGGTCGTGGTCCCGCCGGCCAAGGACACCACGGCTCCGCAGGTGTCGGCCCAGGTGGCCGGTGACAAGGACGCCGACGGCAACTACGTCGGTCTCGCGACGGTGACGGTCTCGGCGACCGACACCGAGTCGGGCGTCGACAAGGTGGAATACGCGCTGGACGGCGCCTCCTTCACGACGTACTCGGCTCCGATCTCGGTCAACACCGCCGGGTCGCACACGGTGCAGTATCGGGCGACCGACAAGGCGGGCAACACCTCGCCGGCCGGGTCGGTGTCCTTCAAGGTCGTCGCTCCGCCGGCCAAGGACACGACCGCGCCGCAGGTGTCGGCGCAGGTGGCCGGTGACAAGGACGCCGACGGCAACTACGTCGGGTCTGCGACCGTCACGATCTCGGCGAGCGACAGCGAGTCGGGCGTCGACAAGGTCGAGTACTCCCTCGACGGGCAGCCGTTCGGCCTGTACTCGGCGCCGGTGGCGGTCAAACAGCCGGGCGCGCATCGGGTGAGCTACCGGGCCACCGACAAGGCCGGGAACGCCTCCGACGTCGCGTCGGTGTCGTTCACGGTGGTCTCCGCGGAGCAGAAGGACACCACGCCTCCGCTGGTGTCGGCCCAGGTGGCCGGTGACAAGGACACCAACGGCAACTACGTCGGTTCTGCGACGGTGACCGTCTCGGCGACCGACACCGAGTCGGGTGTGGACAGGGTGGAGTACGCGCTGGACAACGGGGCGTTCACCACGTACTCGGCTCCGATCTCGGTCAACACCGCCGGGTCGCACACGGTGCAGTACCGGGCAACGGACAAGGCGGGCAACGTCTCGCCGGCCGGGTCGGTGTCGTTCACGGTGGTCGCCCCGCCGGCGAAGGACACGACCGCGCCGCAGGTGTCGGCCCAGGTGGCCGGTGACAAGGACACCAACGGCAACTACGTGGGCTCCGCCACCGTCACGATCTCGGCGAGCGACAGCGAGTCGGGGGTCGACACGGTGGAGTACTCCCTCGACTCCCAGCCGTTCGCGGTCTACTCGAAGGCGCTGACGGTGGACCAGCCGGGGGCGCACCGGGTGAGCTACCGGGCCACCGACAAGGCCGGCAACGTCTCGGCGGTGGCGTCGGTGACGTTCACCGTGGTGGTCCCGCCGGCCAAGGACACGACCGCGCCGCAGGTGTCGGCCGGTCTGTCGGGCACCAAGGACGCCGACGGCAACTACGTCGGCTCGGCCACCGTGACGGTCTCGGCGACCGACACCGAGTCGGGCGTCGACAAGGTCGAGTACGCGCTGGACGGCGCGGCCTTCGCGGCCTACACCGCTCCGGTCTCGGTGAACAAGACCGGGTCGCACACCGTGCAGTATCGGGCGACCGACAAGGCCGGCAACACCTCGCCGGTGGGGTCGGTGACCTTCAAGGTCGTCGCGCCGCAGCAGGACGACACCACGGCTCCGCAGGTGTCGGCGCAGCTCGGCGGCAGCATGGACTGGGCGTGGAACTACGTCGGCTCCGCCACGCTCACCATCTCGGCGAGCGACAGCGGGTCGGGCGTGGCCACGGTGGAGTACTCCCTCGACGGGCAGCCGTTCGCGCTGTACTCCAAGCCGGTGGCGGTGAGCCAGCCGGGAGCGCACACCGTGAGCTACCGGGCCACCGACAAGGCGGGCAACACCTCTACCGCCGGCACGGCGACGTTCACCGTCGTCGGCGCCGCGCCGGGCTCCGACTGTTCGAAGCCGGGCAAGGGCAAGGGCTGCAAGGACGACTGAGTTCGTGCGGCCGCAGGCGGCCTCGGTCCGGCGACGGGCCGGGGCCGCCTCTTCGCAGGGCCTCTTCGACGATCATTCGGCCCGGAAGGGGTCGTGCTCGGCGAGGAGCTTGTCGAGCCGGGCCTGGTCGACCCGGCTGACGACGGTCGACTCCTCCTGCCGGTCCCGTACGCACTTGGCCAGCGTGAACGTCGAGGTCACCACGTACATCAGCCCGAGGGCGAGAAAGGAGCGCACCCAGGTCGTGACCGGGAGGTAGAGGATGCCGGCCGCCAGGCCCACGAGGGAGATCGCGAACGAGATGACCGCCTGGACGTAGAAGGCCGTCGTCGTCGAGGTTTTCACCGGTTGCGTCATGGTGCCATCGTCCGCGGCGTACGCCTGCCGGGACATGAGCGCCGATACTCAGTTACCGGTGAGTACGAGCGCCCGCTCAGTGCTCCGGGTGCAGTGCGTTGCCGATGTACATGGCCGCCAGCATGGTGAACAGGAACGCCTGAAGGAACTGGATGAAGATCTCCAGCCCGGTCATCAGGACGGCCATGCTTACGCCGAGGAGGCCCACGGGGAAGCCGGGCACCGTGGGGCGCTCGGCGAGGAACCAGAATCCGACCGCGCTGAAGAACGCCAGCAGCAGGTGCCCCGCGAACATGTTCGCGAACAGCCGTACGGCATGCGTGAACGGTGCGAAGACGAACGTGTGCAGCAGTTCGAGGGGTGCGTAGAACACGAGGGCGAGCGGCTTCGGCAGGCCGGGCGGGAACATCAGGCTCTTGAGATATCCGGCCACCCCGTGGTGCCGGAAGCCGAGATAGAGCTTGATCACGTAAACGAGCGCGGCGAACACCACCGGGAAGGCGATGTGGGCGTTCACCGGGAACTGCACTCCCGGGATCACGCCGAACAGATTCCACAGCAGGATCACCGAGAAGAGGCTGAGCAGGAACGGCATCCACCTCTCGGCGTCCGCCCCGAGGAACGGCCGGGCCGCCTGGTCGCGGACGAACAGGTAGCCGTACTCGCCGAGGTGCTGCAGCCCGCGCGGGACCAGCGACGGCCGCGCGAACGCGCCCCACGCGAGCGCGCACAGCAGGATCACGCCGACCACGGCCAGCACCACCGGCTTGTTCAACCAGTACGGGGCGCCAGGCCAGAGCGGTGGAAAGTCGAACAGTTCGACACCGGGAGCCGTGAAGACGTCCCTGGCAAGGCTTGCGGGCATGGGGAATCCCCTCGTCCGGCGGTCCAAAACTGAGTACGCCGTACTCGATTTATCGATGCGAGCCTACATACCGGGTACCGTGTACGCAATAGTGCGACGACCTGGGACGATCAACGATGACGGGCCACGAGAACCTGTGGATGCGACCCGAGCGCCCTGCTCGCGGGCCACGGCCGAGCTTCAGCCGCGCCGCCCTCGCGGAAGCGGCGATCCGCATCGCCGACGCCGAGGGGCTGGAGGCGATCTCCATGCGGCGGCTCGCCGCCGATCTCGGCGCGGGCACGATGTCCCTGTATCGCTACGTGACGAGCAAGGACGAGGTGTTCGACCTCATGGTCGACACCGTGGTGGGGGAGTACCTGCCGGATGACCGGCCCCCGCCGGACGACTGGGTCGAGGGCCTCCGCCTGCTGGCCGGGCAGGCCCGGCGCACCATGCTCCGCCACCCGTGGCTCGCGCCGCTGGCCGCCGGACGTCCGCAGGTCGGCCCGAACAGCGCGCGCCTGATGGAGACCGCCCTCGGCATGCTCGGCGGTCTCGGCCTGAGCGTCGACGAGATGCTGACCCTCGTCGGCGCGGTCTTCGCGTACGTGAACGGCTACATCCAGAGCGAAGTGGCCGAGGCGGAGGCGCTGCGGCGGTCGGGGCTCACGCTGGCGCAGCGGCTGGCGCAGCACCTGTCCTACATCCAGTCGCTCATCGCGACGGGGAACTATCCCATGCTTGAGCGGATGACGATGGAGGGCGGGCGGGAGTACACGGGCACCGACGACCGCTTCGCGTACGGTCTCGACCGGCTGCTCGACGGCATCGCCGCGGGTCTGCCGCCGCGCGGCGGCCCGGAAGGGCCCGTGCGGTCACGGTGACGCCGACGGCCGGTCTCGGAGGCGGGCCCGGTCTCGGAGGCGGGCCCGGTCTCGGAGAGGCGCGGATCAGTTCGGGGTGATCTCGTGGAGGCGGCAGACCTGCCGCCAGACGCGCGCGTCGAGCGTGCCCGCCCTGTCCTGGAAGTCGGCGACGGGCACGCGCACCGGGCCGGTGAGGTCGAGGAAGCTGTTGTGGTCGGCGTCCGGGTCCCAGGTGCGCGTGGGGATCTCCACGTGGTCGGAGCGGTCGCTGCGGTCCTGGCTCGTGATCTTCAGGACCTCGGCGCCGCCCCGGTCTGTCCTGAGCACCACGCAGGGGCGCACCTTGTGGCCCGGCCCGTCCTCGTAGGGCACGTCGGCCCACCAGATCTCACCCGGACACGGACCGGCCTGGGCGGCCGCGCCGCCGCGCACGCCCGCTGCGCCGCCCGTCGTGCGGCCCGCACCCCTGCCGCCACCCCGGCCCCCTGCGCCGGAGCCGGTGCCGTGGCTCGTGTGAGGAGCGGCGCCGCTACCGGGCCCGGCGCCCGGCCGTGCGGTCGGGGCACGCCCTCCGGGCCGCGCGGTACGGCCGGCGCGGCCCGAGGGGCGGCCGCCCGACGAGGGGCGCGACGAGGACCGCCGGCGCGAGGTCCCCGGCAGGCGCCCGGCCACCCCGAGCGCCCCGAGAACGAGCAGCACGGCCACGATCACAACCACCCAGATCATGGCCGACAGCCTACGGCCCCGCGCGGGCGGCTCCGGCGGCCGAGTCCGCTCCGCCCCCGCCGCTCGCCTGTCCGCTTGGCCCGCTCGCTCCGGAGGCCGAGTCCGCTCCGCCCCCGCCTCCGCCGTGCGCCCAACCGGCCGCACACGGGGCAGCGGGCGGGCCGGTCGCCGTCAGGAGCGGGCGTCCCAGGCCGCGAGGATGCGCGCCTCCTTCTCCGGGTCGATGCCGTGGTTGTTCACCCGGCCGAACACGCGCTGCTCCTCGGGGATGCCCTTCAGCCACTCCCAGGTGTCCCGGACGGTCTCCCGCACCGGCCTGCAGGTGAGACCCGCGGCGACGGCCTTGGCGGAGGAGTGCGTCCACACGCCCTGGCGGTCCGCCCCCGGATACCACAGCGGAAGCTCGGTCCAGATCTCCACGCCCTGGTCCACCAGGAATTCGTCGTCGGCCCACACCAGCTCCGCGTCCGAGCCGGTGACCTCCACGCAGTCGTTCAGCCAGCCGCCGTACGTCGCGTTGCCCTGCACCCCGCCCGTCATGTAGCGGCCGGTGGTGCCCCTGGCCGCCTGGTCGAGGGTGAACGCCGCGATGTCGCGGGCGTCGATGAGCTGGATCGGCAGCGCGGGGTCGCCGGGGGCGAGCACGCGCCCACCCCTGGCGATGCGGGTGAGCCACCAGGGCAGCCGGCCCACGTTCTCGTGCGGGCCGAGGATCAGACCGGGCTGGATGACCAGCGCGCCGCCGTCGAAGTGCTGCTCGACCGCCCGTTCGCAGCCGGCCTTCAGCACGCCGTAGTCGCCGAACTCGGCGTCCGCGTCCGGCGGGCACTCGTGCAGCGGGAAGGTCTCGTCGACGCCGGGCTTGTCGGGCCAGTCCGGGTAGGCGGAGATGCTGGAGATGAACGTGTAGTGGGGGGCGTGCCCCGACAGCGTGCGTACCGACTCCAGGACGACGCGGGGGACGAACCCGCACACGTCGATCACCGCGTCCCACTGCCTGCCGTCGGCGAGCCGCCGCAGGTCGTCGGTGCTCTCGCGGTCGCCGCGCACCGCCTCCACGCCGGGCAGGTCGGTCCCGCTCCTGCCCCGGTTGAACGTCGTGACCTCATGCCCGCGCCGCAGGGCCTCCTCCACGATGGCGCGTCCGAGAAACACCGAACCGCCGATGACCAGAATTTTCATACGGTCCATCCTTGGCCTGCCGGCACCGGCCGTCTGCCCGGTTTCACGGTCGGCGGACATGATCCGCTGACAGCGAAGCCGGTCTTCCCTTCCGGCTCCCCGGAACGGCGGTTCAGCCGGTGCGCAGCTCGGGGACGGGCGTGAAGCGCTCCTGCTCCAGCAGGTGCACGCGCGCCGCGCCGATGTCGAAGTACAGGCCCGTGAGCTCCAGCTTCCCGGCCCGTACGAGGGTGTCCACGAACGGGTGGGTCCGCAGGTTGTCGAGCTGCTGGATCACGTTGGTCCGGCAGAGCCGGTCGAGCGGCCCGGCGTCGTCGTCACCCGGCTCGGCGGCCACGAACCTGGCCAGGCTCTGCCGCCCGTGCCGCAGCCAGTTGCGCAGCGCGGGCAGGTCGGGCACCTCGCCCAGCAGGGCGGCCATCGCGCCGCATCCCGAATGCCCGCAGACCGTGATCGTGCGCACGTCGAGCACCTTCACGGCGTACTCGATGGTGGCGGCGACCGAGTCGTCGGCGGGGACGGCGCCGGCGCGCGGCACGAGGTTGCCGATGTTGCGCAGGGTGAACAGGTCTCCGGGACCGCTCGCGGTGATGATGTTCGGCACGATGCGGGAGTCCGCGCAGGTGATGAACAGGTGCGACGGCGACTGCTTGCGGGCCATGCGGTGAAGCACCGGGCGGACCATCGGCGCGGTCCTGCGCTGGAACTCCCGTGTCCCCTCCAGCAGGTCGGGCACGCCTTGCGGCTCGCAGAGCACGGGGACGTCGTGGCTCGCGCCGTCCGCGCCGATCACGGCGTAGGACCCGGCGGCGGCGTCGGTGGGACGGGAGCGGCGCCGGTAGGCCCAGGGCAGCCACCAGCGGTCGTGCCGGGGCGGGATCCTGGCCGGGAACAGGCGGACGCCGCTGATCGCGGCGGAGTACCACTCGCCGTGCGGCTCGTCCACGTCGATCACACCGCCGGCGCGTTCGTGCTCCAGCCGCCAGGTGTGCAGCGCCTCGAAGGCGGCGTTGTCCATGAAGTCGAGGTGCAGGTCGAGCTCGACCGCGGCCCCCGCGGGGATGCCGCGCAGCGCCTCGGTCAGCCGGGGCACGCCGAGGAACGTCAGCGACCCGGTGACGACGACGCTCCAGCGCCGCTCGCCCGCCTGCCGTACGTCGACCGAGACCCAGGCCAGGCGGCGCAGGGCGAGCAGGGCGGCCAGCCCGAGGCCGATCGCCACGCCCTCGGCCAGGCCGATCAGCACGACTCCGGCCATGGTCACGAAGTAGACCGGCATCTCGCGGTGGTTGCGCAGGTTGCGGACGTGCCCGAGGTTGACCATCTGCACGCCGATGAACAGCAGCAGCGCCGCGAGCGCCTCCAGGGGGATCAGCGCGATCATCCAGGCGAAGGCCGCGGTGAACAGCAGCACCCACACCCCGTGGAGCACCGTGGACCAGCGGCTGCGGGCGCCCGCCCGCGCGTTGGTGGTCGTGCGCACGACGACGCCCGCCACCGGAAGGCCGCCGAGCGCGCCGGACACCACGTTCGCCACGCCCTGCGCGGTGAGCTCGCGGTCGAGGTCGGCCCGGGGACCGTCGTGCAGGCGGTTGGAGGCCACGCAGGTCAGCAGCGACTCCACCCCGGCGAGGAGGGCGACGAGCAGGACGGCTCCGGCGATCGCGTGCCAGTCGCCCTGCGGCATCAGAGGTCCCTGGACCGAGGAGAACCCGCCCTTCAGGTCGACCTTCGTCAGATCCCAGCCCGTCACCGCGGCCGTCAGCGTGGCGACCATCAGCGCGGCGAGCGGGGCGGGCACGGTGCGCAGCCGGGGGATGCGGCCCCACACGAGCAGCACCCCGATCGTCAGGACGCCGATCATGACGGCGTGCGTGTGGTTGTCGAGGATCTGGGCGGGGAGTTCGAGGACGTTCTCCAACGCGGAGCGCTGCGGCGAACCGCCGAGCACGATGTGCAGCTGGGACAGCGCGATCACCACGCCAACCCCGGCGAGCATGCCGTGGACGACCGCGGGGGAGACCCCGAGCGCCGCCCGCGCCACCTTCAGCCCGCCGAGGACCAACTGGAGCAGGCCAGCCATGACGGTGATGGCGCACGTGGCGCGCCACCCGTAGGTGTGGACGAGCTCGGCGACCACCAGGGACAGCCCCGCGGCCGGGCCGCTCACCTGGACGACGGACCCGCCGAGTGCGCCGGCCACCACGCCGCCGACCACGGCGGCGACGAGCCCGGCGGCCACCGGTGCGCCGGACGCGACCGCGATGCCGAGTGACAGCGGCACCGCCACCAGGAAGACCACCAGCGATGCGGGCACATCGTGCCGGAGCACCGACTTCCAGTCACGTAGCGAGATCGTGTCGTCACTCAGCGTCATGGGCCGACGATATGTCAGCCGCGCAGGCCGTCACCAGGCAGGCAACGGGAAAATCACCGGTAGTAGTCGGGATAGTCGCTCTCCGGGTTGCGGTGGCTGCCCCGCCGCCGCCCGCCCGCCGAGGTGGGGGTGTCGCCGTGGGCCTCGTCGTAGGAGGGCCAGCTTCCGCCCGCGTTCTGCTCGGGCCACGACGGCTGGGTGCCGCCGTATCCCTGCTGCTGCGGGTCGTAGCCGTACTGGCTCTGCCCCGACGGCGCGTCGTAGCCCGCCGACTCGTAGGGCGAGGCGGTTCCCTGCGCCGCGCCGGTCACCGTGTCCGAGGCGTCGATCGTCGCCCAGCCCGTGCTCACCTCGTACGACGGGGTGGAGGGCGCGCCGGGCGACGGCGCCGAGGCGGCCGGATAGCCGCCCTCGGCGGCGTAGCCGGACGAGTAGCCGTCGTAGGCCGGGGTCTGGTAGGTCTCCGCGTTGGGCCAGGAGGACGCGCCACGCGGGGGTTCCGGGTCGTCGAGCACGTCGCGGGCGCCCGCCCAGGAGGAGGAGCCCGTCGTGGGGGCGGAGGCGGCGGGGACCGGCGGGTAGCTGCCCGCGACCGGCCAGCCGGGGTCGGTGGCGCCGCCGGCGTCGGAGCCGGAGCCCGTCACCCCGGTGCCTGCCGGGTTGGGCGGGTACGACGGCGAGGCGCCGGCCGCGCGGAACGGGCCCGTCGCGACGCGAGACGGATCGTGGGCGTCGGATCGGGGGGTGTCGTAGCTCGCCGCCGCCCACGCGTCGAAAGAGCCGCCGGTCGAGCGGGGCGCGGGGTCGGCGAGGGCGTCGGCCGATGAGGCGGCGGGCGCCGCGGCCTCGAACGCGCCGCTCGTGCGGGCCGCGTCGTACGCGCCGGCGACGAAGGACCCGGTGGCCGGGACGGGGGAGGACGGCGCAGTGTCGTAGCGGCCGTCGTGGGAGCCCGCGCCGCCCTGCGAGGCGAACGGCCCGGTGCCCGCGGGCGTGTCGTAGGCGGGAGCCCCGAACGGGCCGGTGCTCGCCGCGATCCCGAGGGGGTCGGCGCCCGGCTGCGTCCCGTACGAGCCGGTGCTCGCGGAGGACGGGAACGGGCCCGTGGCGCGCTGGCCGTCGTAGGAGCCGCCGGCCTGCGCGGCCTCGCCTCCTGCGGCCGAGGCGGCGGCGCGGCGGGCCGCGGCCCGCGACGAGCGGCCGGACCTGCTCGACCTGGCCGGCCTGCCGGACGCGCCCGGCGCGCCCGGCTGGGTCCCTGCGGCGGCCGCGAAGGGGTCGCTGACCGGAGACACGGGGGCGTTCACCGCGGGGGAGTCGAACGGGCCGGTCGCGCGGCTCGCGTCGAAGGGACCGGTCGAGGGGGAGCCGGCCGGAGCCGCGGAGGCGTCGAGCAGGTCGGGCGTCGGCGCGGAGAAGGTGACGGTCTTCTGGTCGGCTATGGCCGAGGCGGAGACGGGGGCGGCGGGAAGCACGGGCTCGTCCGCGCCGGCGCGCCGGGCGCGGCCCGGACGGGCGGGCAGAGGGGCCTGCACGGTCACGGCGTCGGGGTCGGCCGTCTGGGCCGCGGCGCCGGCCGCGTCCGCGGTCTCGTCAACCGGCCGCGGGGTGGCCATCCTCGCGGCGATCGTCCCCCCGAAGCCGCCCTCGTCGGCGCGTACGCGCGACCAGTAGTCGTCGTCGTAGTCGTCGGCCTCGCCCCACTCGTCCACGCCGCGCTTGCCGCGGGCTGCGGCGGGCTGTTTGCCGCCGCGCTGCGCGGGGCGCGCCGCCTGCCGGCCGCCGGGGCGGGGGGCGGGACGGGGTGCGGGCCGCTGCTTCTCCGGCTCCTCGAAGGCGTCGAACCCCTTCGGGAAGCTCTCGAAGAACGTCTCCTCGGCGGGCCGCCGGGGCTTGGGGCCCTTGTTCTCGGCCATCGCCTTGATGCGCTCGGCGGAGAGAGCACTCTCCCTGCGGTTCATCGACCGCATGCCCAGCGCCACGACCAGCAGCACGAGAAGCACGACGGCGACAAGACCCACAATGACCGCAGTCATAGCACCACCCTCAAGGCCATGGCCTTTCTGCGGCGCCGGTGAGGTCGCGCGGCCATCGACGCGACCTGCCCCCTTTGATCACCTGCGCTCAGCAATTGGATCCGATTCTGCTCGACCACAATGACCGTTGTCACACCCTAGGTGAAGATTGGTGTAGCACGACTACCTCCGGTGCCCAGCATGTCACTCGATCGTGTTCGCCGTGAGGCGCCCACGGGCGATGGTGTGACTCGCGATGCCCTCCAGGGTCTCCGCGAGGTCGGCCCCCTGCTTCAGGTCGAGCTTCGTGTTCAGCGCGTAGACAGTGAAACGGTAGCTGCCGTCGGCCTGGCATGGGGGCGCATAGCCCACCTTCCCGCTCGACGTCATGCCCTGCCGGGCACCGCGGGGGACGTCGTTCATGCCCAGCTCGGTCGTCGCGGGGTCGATGTCGAACACCACCCAGTGCACCTCCGGGCCGCTGCGGGGACTGTTGTCGTCGACCACGAGGGCCACCGACTTGGCGCCCGACGTGCCCGACCAGCGGAGAGGCGGGTTGCCCTGCCCCCCCTTACAGGAGTAGTCGTCCGGCAGGGGGGCGCCGTCGCGGAACTGCGGGCTCGACACGCTGATGACGTCGAGGTTCCTCGGCGATCCCCCGCCTAGGATTCCGCAGCCCGACGCGGCCAGCGTGAGCGCCGTCACCGTGACGGCGGCTCGCGCGACCGCTGATTTTCTCGGCGACCCCATGCCCGATGATGCTACGCGGATTGGACAGGTGCCCCGACCGGATCGCGGTGATCCGTACCGATGACCGGGCCCGTACGGGCCGTTGACCTCCGTGTTCTCCCGAATCGATCCGTACGTGTGGAGGACCGATATGTGGGGGCGCGAGGCACTTCAGGGTGTGAGGCTCCTGCCGCGCCCTTATCCGCCACAATCGAGGCATGCAGGGGGACACACCGGGAGCGGGTATGAGCTTCGCCGTTCTGGGCCCCCTCGACGTACGGCGCGACGGACGGCCGGTCGAGGTCGGCGGGCAGCGGCTGCGGGCCCTGCTGACGCTCCTGCTGCTGGACGCCGGCCGCACCGTCTCCACCGAGGCGCTCGTGGCGGGGGTGTGGGACGATCGCCCGCCGAGCGGCGTGGGAAACGCCCTGCAGGCGCTGGTGTCCCGGCTGCGGGCCACGCTCGGCCGGGGCCTGGTGGTCGGCGGGCCGTCCGGCTACCGCCTGGCCGTCTCCCCCGACCAGGTGGACCTCCACCTGTTCGCCCGCCTCGCGAGGGAGGGCGCCGCGGCGCTGACCGCGGGCGATCCGGGCCGCGCCGCCGGCCTGCTGCGTGAGGCGCTCGGCCTGTGGCGCGGCGCTCCGCTCACCGACCTGCCGAACGCCGAGGCCGAGGTGGCCCGGCTGGAGGAGCTCAGGATCGCGGCCACGGAGGACGGGATCGAGGCGGAGCTGGCCCTGGGCCGGCACGCCGATCTGATCACGCAGCTGCGGCTGCTCGTCACCGCCCATCCGCTGCGGGAACGGCCGTACGGGCAGCTCATGCGCGCTCTCTACGGGGCGGGCCGCCGGGTCGAGGCGCTGGCCGCCTACGAGGAGGCCCGGTCGGTGTTCGCCGACCGGCTCGGTGCCGATCCCTCGCCCGCGCTGGCCGGGCTCCACCTCGCGATGCTGCGGGGCGAGCCCGCCCGGGAGGGAACCCGGCCGCCGCCGGCGGTGACGCCCACCGGGCCCGCCCGGATGGAGCAGGGGCCCGCCCGGGCGCAGCGGGCGCTCTCCCGGACGGATCAGGCGCCGCCGCGCGCTCCGCGCCGGGGCAACCTGAGAGCCCGGCTGACCAGCTTCGTCGGCCGGGACGACGACGTCGGCAGGATCGGCGCGCTCCTCGCCGCCGACCGCCTGGTCACGCTGCTCGGCCCGGGCGGGGCGGGCAAGACGAGGCTCGCGGTGGAGTCGGCCGAGGCGATCGCCGCGCGCGTGCCCGACGGCGTCTGGCTGGTCGAGCTCGCGCCGGTCGGGGACGCGGCGGAGGTGCCGCAGGCCGCCCTGACCGCGCTCGGCCTGCGCGACACCGGTCTGGTGCCCGTCCGCGCGGTGCCCGCGATGCCGTCCGCGCCGAGCGGGGAGTCCGACCCGGTGACCCGGCTCGTCTCCGCTCTGACGGCGCGCGACACGCTGCTCGTGCTGGACAACTGCGAGCACGTGGTCGGGCAGGCGGCCGCGCTCGCCGACCGGCTCCTCGCCGAGTGCCCCGGCCTGCGCATCCTCGCCACCAGCAGGGAGCCGCTCGGCATCACCGGGGAGCGGCTGTGGCCGGTCGGGCCGCTCGGCGCCGGTCACGCCGTGCGGCTGTTCGCCGAACGGGCGGCCGCCGTACGGCCCGGCTACCTGGTGGACGGCGAGCGCGACGCCGTCGAGCGCATCTGCCGCGAGCTCGACGGCATGCCGCTCGCCATCGAACTGGCCGCCGCCCGGCTCCGCACGCTGTCGGCCGGGCAGATCGCCGAGCGGCTCGGCGACCGGTTCCGGCTGCTCACCGGCGGAAGCCGTACGGCGATGCCCCGCCACCAGACGCTCCGCGCGGTGGTGGAGTGGAGCTGGGACCTGCTCGACGCCGCGGAGCGCGCGCTCGCCGCGCGGCTGGCGGTGTTCGCGGGCGGGGCCACCCTGGAGGCCGCCGAACAGGTATGCGACGGTGACATCGACGTGCTCGGCAGGCTGGTGGACAAGTCGCTGGTCGTGTTCGACGGCGGCCGCTACCGCATGCTGGAGACGATCAAGGCGTACGCCGCGGAACGCCTGGCCGAGTTGGGCGACGAGCGGCCGGTGCGGCTCGCCCACGCCGAGTTCTTCGCCCGTCTCGCCGAGGACGCGGAGCCGCACCTGCGCCGGGCCGAGCAGATCGAGTGGCTGGCCCGGCTGTCGGCGGACCACGACAACCTGTCGGCGGCCCTCAGGTGGGCCTGCGAGGAGGCCGAGGCGGACCTCGCGCTGCGCCTGGTCGGCGGGCTCGGGTGGTACTGGTGGCTGTCCGGCCAGCGGCTGGAGGGCGCCCAGCGGTCGGCGGAGGCGCTGACCCTGGCGGGTGAGGACGCCGACCCCGAGCGGCTGGCGCTGGCTCACGCGGTGCACGGCATCACGAGCGCGGGCGGGGAGGGGGACCTGGGGCAGGCCGGGCGGAGCCTGGCGGTCACGGCCCGCTACGCGCGCGACATCCGGGGCGCCGCCCGGCACCCCCTCGTGGCGATCGCGACGCCGATCATGTCGATGTTCTCCGGCCTGCAGGAGGAGGCCGAGACCCAGCTGGAGCCGCTGCTCGGACATCCGGACGGCTGGGTTGCCGCCTCCGCCCGTATCTTCCGCGCCCATCTGTACTTCAACGCGGGCCGCTCCGAGGAGGGCGAGGCCGACCTGGTGATCGCGCTCGACAGGTTCAGGACGGTCGGAGACCGCTGGGGGGTGGGGAACTGCCTGAGCGTCCTCGCGGAGACGAACGCGATGCGCGGCGACCTCGGGAAGGCCGTCCCCTTGATGAGAGAGGCGATCGTGCTCCTGGAGGAGGTCGGTGCCGTCGAGGAGACGCCGTTCCTGCGCACCCGCCTGGCCGTCGCGCTGAGCGCGGCGGGCGACCGGGAGGCCGCCGAGGCGGCTCTGCGGGAGACCGAGCGGTTGTGCGGCGCCACCGGTGACTCTGTCGGGCTGGCCGGGGTGCGTCACGTGCGAGGCGACTTCGCCAGGGCCGACGGCGACCTCGAGACGGCGCGGCGCCACTACGACGAGGCCGTCCGGCTGCTGGAATCCGGGCCGTCCATCCCGCAGTTCGAGGCCACGCTGACGACCTCGCTCGGCCTGCTGGCCGAGCAGGAGGGGGACGCGGCGGCGGCACGCGTCCTGCACGACAGGGCGCTGGCCCTCGCGGTGAAGTCCAACGACGCTCCGGTCATCGGGCACGTGCTCGCCGGGCACGCGGCGCTCGCCGCCCGCGACGGCGACCACGCGCGGGCCGCCGTCATCCTCGGCGGGGCGGAGGCCGTCCGCGGATTCGTCCACGACCTGAGCGTCGACCACCGGAGGGTGGCCGACGCCGCGCGGGCCGTGCTCGGGCCCGGGGAGTTCTCCCGGTGCCGCGAGCGCGGGCGCGCCATGAGCCGCGACGAGGTGCTGGCCTTCGCGTCCGCCGTGCCGTGAGCCGCTCGGGCGGCGTGCTCTCAGGTGCGGTTGCGGAAGGCGCGGACGGCGAGCGGGGCGAAGACGACGGCGATGCCCGCGGCCCATAGCAGCGAGACCGTGGTGTCCGGCGCGACCGGCCCGCCGCCCAGCAGTCCGCGCACGGCGTCCGCCAGGTGGCTGACCGGGTTGACCTCCACCCATCTCTGCAGCCAGGACGGCATGGTGTCGGTGGCGACGAAGGCGTTGCTGGTGAAGGTGATCGGCATCATCAGCGAGAACATCATGATCTGCACCTTCTCCTGGCTGGACGCGGTGACGCCCACCAGCACCGCCGTCCACGACATCGCGAGCGCGAACGTCAGCAGCAGCGCGAGCGCGCCGAGCACCCCGGCGACCCCCGTGTGCACCCGGAAGCCGAGCACCATGCCCAGTCCGAGGAACAGGGCGAACGCCCAGACCTGCTTCAGCGTGTCGGCGACGATGCGCCCGGCCAGCGGGGCGAAGCGGGCGATCGGCAGGCTGCGCAGCCGGTCGAAGACGCCCTTGCCGATGTCGGTGCTGAGGCCCACGGCTGTGGTCATGCTCGCGAACAGCATGTTCTGCGCGACCAGGCCGGGCAGCGCGAACTGCAGGTAGTCGCCGGTGGAGCCCGCGATGGCCCCGCCGAAGACGTAGGTGAACAGCAGCAGGAACATGATCGGCTGCACGCTGAGGTCGAGCAGCTCCATCGGGTTGTGCTTGATCTGCACGAGGCTGCGCCAGGCGAGGGTCATCGTGTGGCTCAGGGCCGCCCTCGCACCCGGCCGGGCGGACGCCGCGACCGCGGGCGCGGTCCGGGTGATCGTGGTCATCGTGTCTCCTCGTCGCTTCGTGCGTCCTGTGACTCCCGTCGCGGCCTCACGCCGCCGCCTCGGCGTCCTGCCGCCCGCCCTCGGCGCGGTGGCCGGTCAGCGCGAGGAACACCTCGTCGAGGCTCGCCCGCCGCAGCGACAGCTCCGCCGCGACCACGTCGAGGTCGTCGAGGCGCCGTACGATCGCGGGGACGGCCGCGGGGTCGCGCACCGGGGCCGTGACCTGGCCCTGGGCGACCTCCGGCGTGACGTCGAGCACGTCGGCCACCACGCGGCGGACGAGGTCGAGGTGGGCGGCCTCGATGGGCCGCACCTCCAGGACCTGGCCCCCGGCCGCCGCCTTCAGGCCGTCCGGCGTGCCACCGGCGATCACCTTCCCGTGGTCGAACACCACGATGTCGTCCGCGAGCTGGTCGGCCTCCTCCAGGTACTGCGTCGTGAGCAGGACGGTCACGCCCTCGTCCTGGAGGCCGCGGACGACGCCCCACAGCTCGGTGCGGCTGCGCGGGTCGAGGCCGGTCGTCGGCTCGTCCAGGAACAGCACCTGGGGGCGGCCCACGAGGCTCGCGGCGAGGTCCAGCCGGCGGCGCATGCCGCCCGAGTAGGTCTTGGCCGCCCGCCCTCCCGCGTCGGTGAGCGCGAAGCGGTCGAGCAGGCCCACCGCCCGGCGCCGTGCGTCCGCCCTCGTCAGGCCCAGCAGGCGGCCGATCATCACCAGGTTCTCGACCCCGGTCAGGGACTCGTCGACGGCCGCGTACTGCCCGGTCAGCCCGATGAGCGAGCGCACCTGGTGCGCCTGCCGGACCACGTCGAACCCCGCCACGTGCGCCCCGCCCCCGTCCGGCCGCACGAGCGTCGCCAGGATCCGCACCACGGTGGTCTTCCCCGCCCCGTTGGGGCCCAGGACGCCCAGGAGACGGCCCTGCGGCACCTCCAGGTCCACCCCGTGGAGCGCCCTCGTCTCGCCGTATCGTTTCGCCAGGCCCTCGGCCCGGATCGCATAGCCCATGGCGTCTCCTCCGCTCGTGTGCGCCTCCACTCTGCGGAGCGGCGCTGACACGGCCCTGAGGGCGGCCGCCGGCCGCTGAGATATCGCTGACGGCGCGCTGAGAAGGCGGGGAGGGCCGGCGCGACGTCAGGGACGGCGGGCCAGGACTCCGATGTAACCGCTGTTGCCGGAGTCGCCCGGGTACTGGTCGTGGCGGGGACGCCAGAGTTCGACGGGCACGACGCCGGGTTCCAGAACCTCCATGCCGTCCAGCATGGCGGCGAGTTGCTCGGGTCCACGGTGCACGAAGCCCCCGGCGGGGGTCTTGCCGTAGACCGACTGCGCCTGCTCCACCTTGGTCTGCTCCGAGCGCCGGACGTAGGTGTGGGAGACGGCGAGGTAGCCGCCGGAGGGCAGCCCGTCGCGAAGGCTCGAGACGATCCTGCTCACCTCCGCGTCGTCGGTGAAGAAGTGCAGGACCGCCAGCGCGAGGATCGCCACCGGCCGGTCGAAGTCCAGGTGCGCGCGGACCCGCTCGTCGGCGAGGATCTCGCCGGGCCGCTGCAGATCCCCCTTCACCACGACGGTGTCGGGCGTCTCGGCGAGGATGGCGCGTGCGTGCACGAGAACCGTCGGATCGTTGTCCACGTAGACGGTGCGGGAACCGGGACCGAACGTCGCGGCGACCTGGTGCACGTTCTGCTGGGTGGGCAGGCCGGTCCCGATGTCGAGGAACTGGCGCACGCCGGCATCGGCCAGTTCCCTGACCACCCGCACCAGGAAGGCACGGTTGGCGCGGGCCAGCGCGGGGATGTCGTACCCCTGCTCGCGCCCGAGCCGGATGACCTGGTCGGCAGCCTCACGGTCGGAGGCGAAGTTGTCCTTGCCGCCGAGGAAGTAGTCGTAGATGCGCGCGACGCTCGGGACTTTCGGATCGACACCCTCCGGAACGCGTCCTGTCTCCGTCATCCTTCGCCTTCCGCCCGATACGTGCCCCACGGTGAAAAAGCCATCATTGGTGATCATAGGAGGTGTGAGCGCGCCTCACCCCCGCATCGGTGGGGCGCCCGGGACCGCCGGCCGATGGCGGGCGTGGCCGGGCGGGCGTGGTCAGCGTGGTGTCCAGGTCGGGGCAGGCGCGGGGCGGAAGAGGAACGCCTGGTCGCGCCGCCCGGTGCAGGTCTCCTGGGCGATCTCGGCGCCGGGGGCCACGTCGGGCTCGCCGTACAGCGCTCCCAGGCACAGCCCGCTGTGCAGGGGATGCAGGGCGAACCCCGCGCCCGCGGGCTTCAGCAGGAACCGCTGGTGCGCCGCCCCGGAGCAGTTCTCGGGAGCGATCAGCGCGTCCGGGCCGCGCAGCGCCTCGTCGACCGTGAGGCAGCCGACGCCCTCCTTGGGATGGTGCCACTGGATCTCGTAGGCGCCGCCGCCGACCGACTGCAGGTAGGTGTCGGGGACGACATCGCGGCAGGGCCGCTGCACGGCCAGCGGCCGGTCGGTCCGCCCGTTGCGCTCGCGTCCCTCCCCGACGCACAGGTCACGGCCGGCGACGTGCGACGGGACCATGAGATACCACCCGTCGCGCGGGAGGCGGCCGCTCCCGGCCGTCCCGGCGGCGGGGGTGGGCGAGAGGGGGATGGGGGAGAGGGGGATGGGGGAGGCGGTGAGCGGGGTGGGGCCGCCTCCGGCCGTCGCCGCGGCGGGGGAGGCCGGGGGCGTCGCGTCGCCCCCGGCCCAGGGGACGCGCAGTTGCGCCAGGGCCGCGCCCGTGGCGAGGAGCAGGACCAGGGCGCCCGCCCCGGCCACGGCGAGCCGCCGCAGCGCCGGGGGCCCCGGCCGTAGGGTGCCCCGGCCCGGTCCGGCCGGGTCGCCCGGCGGGACGGAGGCCGCGGGATCGGTCTGTTCGTGCCCGTCGAGACCACCGGGCACGAGGCGATCGGCCTGATCGGGCCGGCCGTCCGGGCCGGGCCGCTCCGGCTGGCTCAAGGGGTGGTCCCGGCCGGCGGCCGCGTCATGAGGATCGGCCGGGGGCGTCATGCCTGCGGCCAGCCGTTTCCTCTGCGCCACCCAGCGCGCCGTCTCGGCCTCGCCGAGCCCGCAGGCGCGTACGAAGGCCGCCACGAACTCCTCCCTGGGGAGGGTCGTGCGCCCGAGGGCCCCCGCGATCGTGCTGCTGGGCAGCACGTCTCCCGACGCCTTCGCGGCGGCCGTGAGCTGCCGGTAGGTCAGGCCGGACCACTGGCGAAGACGGCCCAGCGCGGCGACGAACTCGCCCGCGGTGGTCAGGCCGTCAGGTTGGGGAGGCGCGCTGAACGGCCCTGACACGACGATCCTCCCAAGCCACGCTTCGGCGTCGATCCGGGCGAAACACTAACAAAGATCGATGACGCGAGGCAGCCCCCCGGGTCAGCGGATTGCGCCGCCCGGAGGGCCTGGAGGTGGTGCTCGGTTCCTATCCCTGGTCGCGCTTGGTCACGTAGACGAAGTCACCCAGGTTGAATCCCGCGTCGAGACCGCGGTCGGCGTCCCAGCGGTAGTGGACGCCGAGCCAGAGCCTGCTGAGGGCGTCCTCCTCGGCGGCCTGCTGGAAACTCGTGAAGGTCCTGGTCTTCGGGTTGGCGTTCGGATCGTCGGTGGTCGCGGTGAAGGTCAGATCGTGCCCGAACCATCTCTGCATGACACCCGCCCAGGCCCCCGCGAACGTGGCATGCCCGGAGATGTAGGCGGGGAAGGGCGGCGAGAAGTGCTGCCCGGCGGCGTTCACCGACAGCGGCTCCCAGGAGGTGTCGGGCGTGACGGCGGGGTTGAGGCGCGTGTCGGCCAGCTTGATCGCGCTCTCCGGCCGCCACAGGTCGATCGGCGAGTCGAACTTCGCGCCCCAGGCGACGATCGAGGCGTCGGCCAGCGCCATGGACACGAGGTTGAACAGCTCGGCCGTCTCGTTCTGCCTCAGCCCCTTCTGCTTGGCGACCGTCTGGGTGACGGCGAACAGCTGCCCCACCGGCCGATAGGTGCCCTTGCCGTCGTTGGCCCAGAAGAACGCCGCCTGCGTCTGGTCGGCGGACCGCGAGGTGGAGTTCGCCCTCCCGTACTCCTTGACCTCGTTGACCTGCTGCGCGTACTGCGAGCTGCGGACGAGCGGGTCGTAGGAGGTGAAGCCGCCGGGCGGCCCCGGCCGGAACTGCGTGGGCGACGTCATGGCGAACGGCTTGAGCTTCCCCCAGTTCGGCGTCACCGCCGGTCCCGAGCCTGTCTGCCGCCATGCTCCGGGGACCGTGCCCTCCGTGTACGACAGGTCGAGCGCCGGTCCGTCCCCCGATCTTTCGGCGATCATCAGGTCGCCGATCCGCACGCCGTCGGCCCGGCCGCCCTGGATGTAGACCGACGGAACCGACGAGGGGATCTGCGCGAGCGCGTAGGCGAGGTTCGCGTCGAAGTCGATGTACGGATAGAGGTGTTCGAGCACGCGGTGCGCCGCCGCGTCCATCGTGGCCTCTATCGAGTCGTTCGGGTTCTGCTGCGTGATCTTCGGCAGGTACGTGACCGGCGCGGCCGGCCAGTTCGCGTCGTGGAGTGCGATGTGCAGCATGGCACCGGCCCGCGCGAGCCGGGTCGGGTCACCGTCGTGGCTGTACTGCGGGTCGACGCCGTCCCGGGGAAGGGTGCGGATGGTGTCGAGGAAGACGCTGTTCCAGTAGAGCACGTGATCGAAGGCGGACGCCTGCGGCGGGGGCCCCGTGACCGCCGCGTGCGCCGCCTGGGGGAGTGCGACCAGTGTGCCGGCGGTCACGACAGCGGCCGCCGCGATCAGGCGTACGCGTTGCCACCGTGATCGTCGATGCAAGGAGAACCTCCGTGGGAGAAGGCCCCGAGACCCCGGCCCGATGCCGGGGAGAGGGGTGCACCACGGAAGATCGTTGATCGACGAGACGCGGGACAAGGTTCATGATCGTGCGGAACTGTTCCGGACGGTCCCGTACGGCCCTGCTCGCGTGGGACGCCGGGACGGGCGCGTCTGGTCATGCGGCGAATCGTGCGTCCCGGGACGCGTACCGGGCACCGGGAGTCGGGAACCGCGGGCATGCCCGGCCGGACGGCGGAAAGGCGCCCCCCCCGTAGGGGGACACGACCCCCCGCCGCGTACCCCCCCGAGGAGGAGACGC
>NZ_JBEYWQ010000010.1:168520-268105 GCF_040644495.1 Microbispora sp. NPDC046973
ATACACCAGCCTGTGAATGTTGTTAAGACGTTAGCTATTCCGATCTCCCGGCCGCACGTCGTCAGGCCGGCCGGCGAGTTCGGGAACTCGCCGACCGGCCTTCTCCCGCCGGTTCGTGACGACGCCTGCTCCGTGGACGGCACCGCCTGGGTGCCGGAAGGACGCCGCGTCCTGTGCGGTCAGTCCTGCTTGCGCGCGCCGAACATGATCTCGTCCCACGTCGGCACCGACGCCCGGCGTCCGCGCGACTTGCGGGGCCGCGGGGGAGCCGGCTTCGGCACAGGCGGGGCGGGCGTCTCGGGCTTGGCGTCCTTCGGAGCCTCCTTCTGCGCCTCCTTCGCCCCGTCCTTGGACCCGTCGCCCGGGCGCTGCGTCTTGCCTGCGTCCCCGGTACGGGGCGCCGGGGCGGGAGCCTGGGCCGCGGGCGGCTGGGCCGCGGGTGCCTGCGGCGCGGGTGCGGCCGCAGGCTGCGCAGGCGGCGTGGCCTGTGCCGCGGGGGCCTCGGGCGTGGCCGGGGTCCCCTGCGTCGCGGCCTCCGGCGTGGCCTGCGCGGCCGGGGCCTCTGGCGTGGTGGCCGCTGCCGCCGGAGCGGCGGGAGCCGCCGGTGTGGCCGACGCTGCTGCGGGCTGCGAAGCGGGCGCGGAGGCGGCGGGTGCCGCGGCGCCCGCCGTGGGTGCGCTCGGCGCGGGCACGCTCACCGTTGTGGTGTCGGCGGCGGGGCCCGCAGCGGGTTCCTCTGCGGACTCCGCCGGCGGAGCCGGTGCGGGGACGGCGGCGGGAACAGCGGCCGCCGGCGACGCCTCGTCCGTCGCGCCGCCCTCGACCGTGCTCGCGGTCGTGCTCGCAGTCGTGTCCGTGTCCGCCGCCGTGCCGGTGGCCGCGCCGGAGACTTGCAGCGACGCGGGCGCGGCGGGCGCCGGATCGGCCGGTGGCGCGGCCTCCGCGGCTGCGGTGGTCTCCACGGCGGCCTCCCCGCTCGCGCTAGCGGAGGCGCCGCCCTCGGCGGCGTCCTGGGGAGGCGCCACGGCGGCCACGACGTCCGTCCCCCCGGAGTCCGGAGCGGCGTCAGCAGTGGAATCCGGGGTCGCCGCGGTGGTCGGGGTCGTGGTGGCCGGGGTCGTGGTGCTCGGGGTCGTCGTGGTGTCCTCGGCGGCCACCCGGTCCGCGGGCGGCGCCGGGCGCGTGGCCTCCTGCGCCTCGGGCCGGCGCGGGGCCGCCGCTTCACCGGATGGCGTCACGCTGGCGGGGGCCTCGGGTGCCGCGTTCTGGACGGCGGGCTCCTGCGGGCGGGACGCCGGTCCGGCGGCGCTGGTCTCGCCGACAGCACGGTCCCCGGCAACGGCGCTGTGTCCGCCGGCGGCGGGCACCGACACGGCGGCGTCCGCCGCGGGCGCGGGTGCGGCGTCATGCGCGGAAGGCTGGGACGCGGCCTGCCGTCCCACGGCGTCCTGACCGTCCCCGCGGACCGCGCCGTCTGCGGCGGCGTCCGAGCCCGGAGCGGCCGGAAGGCCGGCGGCGGCAGGGGTGGCGTCGGCGGCCGTGCGCGGAGGAGCGGCCTCCGCCGCCCGTTCGGTCCGGGCCGGGTCCTCCACCCTGATCTCGGCGGCGGGTGGCGGGAGCGCGGCGTCGGGAGTGGCGAGGAGCGACTGCGGCAGCCGGAAGGGCACCGGGGTCAGCTCCGGCCGGTACGCCGCCGGCTCGTCCGCGTACGGCTCGGGCCGCTCCGGCCGGCCGGTCTCCGCGCGCAGCGGCGGGCTCAGCCGCGGCGGCGGCACGGGCTCGGGGAGCGCGGCGGGCTCGGAGCGTACGGCAGGCACGCTGAGACCGGGCTCGTCGCGCCGGGGAGAGGTGTTCTCGGGCAGCGGCGGCACCGGGGCGAGCTTGGACGCGAGGCGGGGCACGAAGGGGCGCACGGTGGCGTCGTCCCGCTCAGGCTCGACGTACTCGGCGGCCGACAGGCGCATGGCCTCGTCGTCGTTCGGGGTGATGTGGCGGCGGCGCGGGTCGAAGAGCCACTCGGCGTGGCGGGTGTGACCGTTCCAGACGAAGCCGAGCCGCACCCGCCAGAGGTTGTCGTCGCGCTTGGCGGAGTCCCAGTCGATCTCGTCGGCGGGCACGCCGCGGCGGGTCAGCCGCTCGGCGACCAGCTCGCCGAGCGTGGGCCCGGGGGTCGTCTCGCCCGGCATCCGGACCGAGACCCGCTGGGCCTGCTGGGCCATGTACTCGCGCTCCTGGAGAACCGGTCCCTCGAACCAGCGGACTCTCTCCACCGGAATGCCGGCGGTGGCCGCGATCTCCTCCGCCGTCTCGCCGGCACGGATGCGCGCCTGGATCTCCTTGGGACGCAACGGGCTCTCCACTTCGATCTCGTACTGGCCGAGACGGGAGAAGTTGCCGCGAACCGCAGCGCGGAGCCGGTCGTCGACGGGCAGCGTGAAGCGCGTGCCCCGCCCGGCCGTCGCCAGGACGAGGTACGTTCCGTCCTCACTTACCGCGACGAGACGGAGCTCCTGCATGCGAGTCCCTTCGTCGTCGTGCTCTGTCTTCCCCCGGACCCTTGAGTCTCTCGCGTGAGCCGGTTGCCTTCCAGCACCGTACCCGGCATGTCCGAACATCGCCTCGCCAGGGGGCGAGGCAGATGTTGTGACCCCGGTCACATTTTTCGCGTTCACCTTTCCGCAACCTGTCGGTCGTAGGGGAGCGGCAGCCCACAGGGGGCGGACGCACCGCCGATCCGGCCCAGAAGGCGAGAGCGAGGGTCGTGTCTCCTCAGGTGGTGCGCGCCCACCGCCCGTCCGTACGGCACGGGCGCGGCGCACGGCGGCGTGACCGTGCCGTACGCCGTGCGGCCGGACCTGCGGGAGGGTCTCATTCCTCTTGCTCCCTCGGGTTCGAGTGGCGCGCCGGGCTCTGGTGTGCCCGTGCTCCGCAATGTGCCTGCCCGAGGGCCGGCGCGGGCAACGCGACACGCGGAAGACGCCGGACCGTGGAGAGGGACTTTACGCGGCGATGGGGTCAGCCTTCCCGCGACGCGCCGAGCACCCGGTCGAGGTAATCATTGGAGAACAGCCCGTCCGGGTCCATCTCGCGGCGCAACGCGAGGAAGTCGCCGAACCTCGGATACACGCCGCGCAGGTAGTCCGCGTCGCGGGTGTGCAGCTTGCCCCAGTGGGGCCGGCCCCCCAGCCTGACCATGATCTCCTCCACGCCCTCGAAGTACGCGGGGTTGGGCGCCTGGCGGTAGACGTGGCAGGCGACGTACGCCGAGGGCCTGCCGTACGCGGTGGACAGCCAGGCGTCCGAGGGCGGCGTGACCCGCACCTCGACCGGGAAGGTGATCGGCCAGCCCGACCGCTCCACGAGGTCCCGCGTCTCGCGCAGGGCCTGGGCGAGGTGGTGGCGCGGGACGGCGTACTCCATCTCGAGGAAGCGGACCTCGCGCACGGACGTGAAGACCTTGTAGGAGGTGTCCACGCACTCCGACGACCCGAGCATGCGCGCGGAGATCCCGTTGATCGCCGGCACCGCGCCGGGGAGGCGGGCGCCGAGGGCGCAGGCCGCGCCGAACAGCGTGTTCTCCAGGAAGACGTTGTCGAGCCAGCGCTTGAAGGCGGCGGGCGGCCGCGCGGGGCCGGGGTGGCGGTTGTTGCGCTTGACCAGGCAGGTGTCGGTGTGGGGGAGCCAGAAGAAGTCGAGGTGGTCGTCGGCTTCCGTCAGGTCGTCGAGCGTGCCGAGGATCCGGCTGAACGCCATCGGCTCGCGGCGGTTGCGCAGCAGGAACGCGGGTTCGACCCGGAACGTGACGGCGGTCAGGATGCCGAGCGCGCCGAGGCCCACCCGGGCCGCGTCGAACAGGTCGCCCTCGCGCACGGTCGTCACGGAGCCGTCGGCGAGCACCATCTCCAGTTCGACGACCTGGTCGGCGAGGCCACCGACGTGCCTGCCGGTGCCGTGGGTGCCGGTCTGGATCGCCCCTGCGGCCGTCTGGGCCGTGATGTCGCCCATGTTGGCCAGCGCCAGGCCGCGCCGGTGGAGTTCCTCGTTGAGCGCGTGGAGAGGGGTGCCCGCGGCGACCTTGACCCACCCGTCGCCCGCGTCGAGGACGCCGGTCAGCGCGCCGGGCCGCAACAGGATGCCGTCGGTGAGCGCGACCCCGGTGAACGAGTGCCCCGTGCCGGTCATGCGCACCCGCCGGCCCGTCTTCGCGGCGTCCCGTACGGCGTCGGCGACCTCGGCCGCCGACGCGGGCGCGCGGACCTCCGCGGGGGTGACCGACTGGTTGCGCGCCCAGTTGACGAAGGCGTCCATGCTCCTCCTCGCCCCGGCGCCTGCCCCGGGGTGAACATGAACCCTACTCATGAATCGCCCCGCTGCCTACGGGGCCGGCCTCTGTCTCAGTTCGTGTGCTGGTGACGCACCCGGACCAGCGCGGAGCCGGTGAGGCCCACGACGGCCGCGAGCAGCGCGCAGGCGTAGGAGAAGCCGTACGCGTTGGACGCCCCGAACACGTCGGTCAGCCGTCCGCCCGCCCAGGAGCCCACGGCCACGCCGAGGTTGATCGAGGTGGTGATCCACGCCATGCCCTCGTTGAGCTGGGTCGCCGGGACCAGACGCTCCACCAGCGAGAACCCGGTGATGAGGGTGGGCGAGATGGACAGGCCGGCGACGAACAGCGCCAGCGCCATGACCCGCACGTCGCGCATGAGCAGCACCGGCGTGAGCCCGGCCGCGAACAGCGACAGCCCGCGGACGAACCGGGCGCGCAGGCTGATCTTCCAGTGCCGCGAGCCGTACCACAGGCCGGAGACCGCGCTGCCGCACGCGATCGACGCGAGCAGCAGACCGGCCGCGCCCTTGCTGCCGTGCTCCTCGGCGAAGGCCACCGTGATGATGTCGACAGAGCCGAACACCGCGCCCATGGCCAGGAAGACCGCCGACAGCAGCGCCACGCCCGGGATCGCGATCGGGGACCCGGCCGCCCCCCGGTGCCGTACGGCGGGCGGCTCGGTGCCGCGGAGCGAGGCGAACGCGAGTGTGCCCGACACGGTCAGCACGATCGCGGCGATCAGGCCCGCGTAGGGGTTGATCGCGATCGTGAGGGCGGTCACGAAGGCGGGGCCGCCGACGAAGATCACCTCGTCGGCCACGGACTCGAACGAGAACGCGGTGTGCAGCTTGGCGGGGTCGGCGAGCACGTGCGACCAGCGGGCCCTGACCATCGAGCCGAGAGAGATCCCGGTGGCCCCGGACGCCGCGCCGGCGGCGTACAGCGTCCACTCGGGCGCCCCGGCGTGCGCGCACAGCATCAGGGCGGTGAGCGAGCAGCCGTGCAGCAGCACCAGCGGGACCAGCACCCGCGCCTGACCGAACCGGTCCACCAGCCGCCCGGTGAGGGGCCCGGCCACGGCGACCGCGATCGAGAGGGTCGCCGCCACGGCTCCGGCCTTCGCGTACGAGCCGGTGATGGCGGTGATCAGCAGGATGACGCCGATGCCGAGCATCGACATGGGCGCCCGCCCGACGAACCCCGCGATGACGAAGCCCTTGACTCCGGGCGTGCCGAACAGCCCGCGATACGGCCCGACCATGGTGCGTTTCCCTTCGGCACTGAGTTCGGCACTCTGGGTGCATGTGCGTCCGGGCCGGCCGTTCGACAGCGGCGGCGGCCCCGGGGCGAGTCCCGGGACACGCGGACGGCGTTTGTCTCCGGTTTGACCATCGCCTACCCGCATATCATGAGGCAAGTGATTTTTCCGCGTCGGGGGTGGAGGGGCTGAAGTGAGGTCGTCCACTCATTCCGCCTCCTCGCGGCTGCGCCCGATCGTGACCGGCCTCGCGGCCGTGATCCTGAGCGTCATCGCCGCGGGCACCGCCTTCCTGGTCACCTGGCCCGGTGACGGCGCGCTGGCGGCCGGCGGCGGCCCGGCGGAGACGGACCGGACGCGGGCGGACAACCCCCTTCCGGCCGCGCGGTCGACGGCGAGAAGCCTCGTGCCCGACCGCACGCTGCCGTCGAGCGCGCCCGTCGTCGGCGGACCCGGCGTGCAGGTCACGCTGCCGCACCTGCTGGCGATCTCCCCGAAGCAGGTGCCGCAGAGCACGCTGTTGAAGATCGCCAGACTGCGGCACGTGCAGAAGGTGGCGGTCGCCGACGGCGGCGCGGTGCGAGTCTCCGGCACGGCCCTGCGGCTGCTCGCGGTCGACCCGGCCAAGTTCCGCTCCTGGACGCCGAAGAACGTGGCCGACCATCCGGAGGTGTGGAGCGCGCTCGCGCGGGGCGAGATGGTCGCCGACGCGGCCACGATCAAACGTCTCGGCATGCTGCTCGGCGCGGAGTACCAGATCGACCGCGGCCCCAGGGTGCGCGTCGCGGCCTCGGCCTCGCTCGGACTGCCCGGCGTGGACGGCCTGGTCAGCCAGGACCTGGGCCGCAGGCTCGGCTTCCCCGGCGGTGTCGTGGTGCTGGTCCACGGCGATCCGGGCAAGGTGAGCGACAAGGCGGTCGCGCGCCTGCTCGGCAAGGGCGCGCAGGTCGTGAGGGTCGGCGAGGCCGCCGTCCGGCCCCGGGCCACGGCCACGCCGGGGCAGGCCCTGGTGGGACGGCCCACGAGCTACCTGGACCTCTACCAGCGGTCCGCCACCGTCTGCCCCGGCCTCTCGTGGACCGTCCTCGCCGCCATCGGCCAGGTCGAGAGCAGCCACGGCCGCAACAACGGCCCCTCGTCCGCGGGGGCGCTCGGGCCGATGCAGTTCATGCCCGCCACCTGGAAGGCGTACGGTGTGGACGGCGACGGCGACGGCGAGGCGGACATCTGGAGTCCCTACGACGCGGTGCCGTCGGCCGCCAAATACCTGTGCGCCAACGGGGCCGGCGCAGGCGGCGACAAGCTCAGGAAGGCCGTGTGGTTCTACAACCACTCCTGGGACTACGTGAACAAGGTCCTGTCCCTCGCCGAGGCGTACGCCCGCACATACGCCTCCTGACGGCGGGGGACCTGCGGCGGAGGGTCCTGCCGTCCGGCTACGGCGGCGCTACCGGCCCGGCCGTCCGGCGGGCCGTACGGGCGCGGGGCAGCAGGTCGCCGCGCACGGCGCGGGCTCGGGCTCGGCGAGCAGTTCGGCCACCATCGACACGAACCGCGGGTGGGTGCCCGCGGTCGAGGCCCTGGTGAGGGCCATGCCGAGTTTCTCGGCCGTGGCCGCGGCCTCCACGTCGAGGTCGTACACGACCTCCATGTGGTCGGAGACGAACCCGATGGGCACCAGGACGGCCGACCGCACGCCCTCGGCGTGCAGCGCCTCCAGGTGGTCGCAGACGTCGGGCTCCAGCCAGGGCACCTGCGGCGGGCCGCTGCGGCTCTGCCAGACGAGGTCCCAGGCCCGGCCCTCGCCCGGCCGCGCCTGACCGATTTGGGCGGTCACCAGTTCGGCGGCCCGCCTGAGCTGGGCCTCGTACGCGCCCCCGGTGGGCCCTGCCGTGCGGGCCATGGAGACGGGGATGCTGTGCGCGGTGAACACGAGGCGGGCCTGCTCGCGGGCGCCGGCGGGCAGCCGGTCGAGGGCCTCGCGGGTGTGGTCGGCCATCGCCGCGATGAACCCGGGATGGTCGTAGTAGTGGCGGAGCTTGACGATCTCGGGGGCGCCGGGGACGGCGGCGCGGGCACGGGCGATGTCGTCGAGGTACTGCCGGCAGCTGGAGTAGGAGCTGTAGGCCGCGGTGACGAAGGCCGCCGCCTTGCGGACGCCGTCCTCCTTCATCCGCCCGACCGTGTCCTCCAGGAACGGGTGCCAGTTGCGGTTGCCCCAGTAGACCGGCAGGTCCACGTCGAGCGCGGCGATCAGGTCGCGGCACTGCTGGTTGATCGGGCTGACCCCGCCGAACCCCTGGTAGTGCGCCTCGACCTCCAGCAGCCGCTCGCGCGGCACGCCCCGGCCGCGCACGACGTTCTCCAGGAACGGCATGACGTCCTCGGGCTTCTCCGGCCCGCCGAAGGAGACGACGAGCAGGGCGTCGTATCCGTTGGTGCTCCCCATGCGCCACACCTTACGCGGGCGGTACGACGGTTCCGCCCGCGCCTGACGGCTTGGGCGGCGCGTGCGCACCGAGTAGGTTCGAGCGGTGAGCCAATTTCCGGACATCCGCGAATACACGGCCCTGCCGCGCATGAACGCCCTGCGGCTGTCGCCCGACGGGACCCGGCTCGTGTCCGTGGTCCAGTCGCTCAACCCCGACGGCAAGTCGTACGGCACCGCGCTGTGGGAGATCCCCCAGGACCCCGGAGGCGAGCCCCGCCGGTTGACCCGGTCGGCGAAGGGGGAGGCGGGGGCCGAGTTCGCCCCCGACGGGACCCTGTTCTTCGTCTCCCGCAGGCCCGACGAGACGGTCAAGGAGAGCGGCGGCGACACGGCCGCCCTGTGGCTGCTGCCCGAGCGCGGCGAGCCGGCGCGCGTCGCCACCCGGCCCGGCGGGATCGGCGGCGTACGGGCGGCGGGCGGCACGGTCGTCTACAGCTCCGGGGTGCTGCCCGGCGACGCCGCCACCGAGGAGGAGCGCCGCAAGGCCCGCGACGAGGCCGGGGTCAGCGCGATCCTGCACGAGGGCTACCCGGTGCGCTACTGGGACCACGACCTCGGCCCGGCGCAGACCCGGTTCTTCGCCGGCCGCGCCGCACGCGAGGGCCTGGAGGACGTGCGGGACCTCACGCCCGAGCCCGGCGGCGCGCTGGACGAGCACCTGTCGTTCGACGTCACCCCCGACGGGGAGACCGTGGTCGCGACCTGGCGGGTTCCGCTCCCGAACGGCGACGTCCGCTGGGACCTGGTCGCGATCGACGTCGCGGACGGCTCCCGGCGCACGCTCGCGACGTCCGACGGGCACGACTTCGGCGGGCCGGTCACGGTGTCGCCCGACGGGCGGCACGTCGCCTGCGTGCGGGAGCACCACGGCACCGAGGAGACGCCGATCGCGCTCGACCTGTGGGTGATCGACCTGTCGACCGGTGAAGGGCGCGCGGTCGCCGAGGAGATCTTCCCCGCCTCGGTCGCGTGGGCGCCCTCCTCACAGGAGCTGTTCTTCGCCGCCGACCACCGGGGTCGCCGGCCGGTCTTCCGCGTCACGCTCGACGGCGCGGTCACCAGGCTGACCGCGGACGACGGTGCGTACGCCGAGCTGTGCCCGGCCCCCGACGGCTCGGTCTACGCCCTGCGCGGCGCGATCGACTCGCCGCCGCGACCGGTGCGCGTCGCCGCCGACGGGTCGGTCACCACGCTGCCCTCGCCCACGCCGCCGCTCGACCTGCCCGGCACGCTGACCGAGGTGACCGCGACGGCCGAGGACGGGACCGAGATCCGGGGCTGGCTGGTCGTCCCCGCGGACGCGACCGCGGAGGACCCGGCGCCGTTCCTGCTGTGGATCCACGGCGGCCCGGTGTCGAGCTGGAACGACTGGAGCTGGCGCTGGAACCCCTGGATCATGGCCAGGCACGGCTACGCCGTGCTGCTGCCCGACCCCTGCATGTCCACGGGGTACGGCCAGGACATGATCCAGCGAGGCTGGGGCGACTGGGGGCCGGTGACCCACGCCGACCTCATGGCGATCACGGACGAGTGCCTCAAGCGGCCGGAGATCGACGAGCAGCGGACGGCGGCGATGGGCGGCTCGTTCGGCGGCTACATGGCGAACTGGGTCGCCGGGCACACCGACAGGTTCCGGGCCATCGTGACGCACGCGTCGCTGTGGAACCTGGACCAGTTCGCCGGCACCACCGACGGCGCCAACTTCTGGCAGCGCGAGTTCGGCGCCCTCGGGTCCGCCCGCTACGCCCGGCTGTCGCCCCACCGGTGGCTCGGCGAGATCAGGACGCCGATGCTGGTGATCCACGGCGACAAGGACTACCGCGTGCCGATCGGCGAGGGTCTGCGGCTGTGGTGGGACCTCCAGCGCTCGGGGGTGGAGTCGAAGTTCCTCTACTTCCCCGACGAGAACCACTGGGTGCTCAAGCCCGGCAACGCGGTCGCCTGGTACGAGACCGTACTGGCCTTCCTGTCCCAGCACGTCCTGGGCGAGGAGTGGACCCGTCCGCCGTCCCTGAGCTGACCGTTGAATGGCGGTACATCCTGGTTTGGGAGGATGTCATCCGTGCGGCCGACGCCCGAGCCGGGCGCCGGCCGCTCCGGTGTGAGCACGTACGAGGAGGGGGCAGGCCAGGATGGACGAGCGGGAGTACCGGCATGACCGCGCGAGGGTGGAGGAGCTGCTGGAGCTGGCGACCGGCATAGCGGAGGAGGCCGGCCAGATGCTCCTCGCCAAGCGGCCCGCGCGGCCCGAGGTGCTCGCCACCAAGTCGAGCCCCACCGACGTCGTCACCGCGCTCGACCGGGCCGCGGAGGAACTGATCCGCGGCAGGATCGCCGAGGCCAGGCCGCACGACGCGGTCCTCGGCGAGGAGGGCGGCGACACCCCCGGCGAGGGCGGCGTCCGGTGGGTCGTCGACCCCATCGACGGCACCGTCAACTTCCTGTACGGCCTGCCGGACTGGGCGGTCAGCATCGGCGTGGAGGTGGACGGCGAGATCGTCGCCGGAGCGGTGCACAACGTGCCGCGCGGTGAGTTGTTCACCGCGTCGAAGGGCGGCGGCGCCTGGCTGAGGGGCGAGCGGCTGCGCTGCAACACCGGCGTCCCGCTGGCCAAGGCCCTCGTCGCGACCGGGTTCGGGTACGAGGCCGGGCGGCGCCGGGTGCAGGCCGAGGTGCTGGAGCAGGTGGTGCACCAGGTCAGGGACATCCGGCGCGGCGGCTCGTGCGCCGTCGACCTCTGCTCGGTCGCCGCGGGCCGGGTCGACGCCTACTACGAGCGCGGCACCAACTACTGGGACCACGCGGCGGCCGGCCTGATCGCCGTGGAGGCCGGAGCCCGCCTCGGCGGCCTGAACGGCAGGCCGGTCACCCCCGACATGGCGCTGTGCGCGGCCCCGGGGCTCTTCGAGGAACTGCACGACCTGCTCGTCCCCCTCGACCCCGAGCGCGACTGACGCGCCCGCCCGGGCCGTCCCTCCTCGTCCGGCGTACGGAACAGGCGGCAGAGGGGCGGCCCGCCGGCCCGGCGGGCGACCGTTCGACGATCAGCCGCGCTGGTTCCGCTGCTAGTCGCGTTGCCGCCTGCCGCCGACGCCGAACTCCCGCGCGACGTCCTCGACGTTGGCGAAGATCCGGTCCGGCAGCGCACGCAGGGCGGACAGCACCCCGTCCGGCGCCGACTCGGACTCGGCGCGGGCCAGCAGGGCGGTCCGGTCGGCGGGGAAGACGTGTGTCCCGCTGATCCACCGCGCGAGGTCGCTGCGGCTGTCCACCTCCTGCCTGCTCATGCCCTCCGGCGGAGCCCGGCTCGTGCTCCTGGCCGGGCCGGTCGCGTTCGATGCCGCCCTGTTCCATGGCGATCCACCTCTCGTGCTCGCGTGACGCTGCGGCAAACGACGGCTCTACCCGCTCCCTCGACGGCGAACCCGCCGTCTCCCGCGGAGGCCGGCGGCCGCACTCACCTGCGCGAATTCGCCGCGGCCCGGCCGCATGCCCGCTCGGCTCGGGGGTACGCGGCGCGAGGAGGCCGAAGCGACACGGAAGGAGCGGCGACATGGCGATGCCGGAGGAGAGCGCGCCCAAGACCGGCCAGAACGACGAAGCCCTGCTCGGGCAGGCCGCGCCCGCCCGGCCGGAGGACACCCGCCGGGAGCCGGAGGACACCGAGATGGCCGCCAAGCTCAAGAAGGCCATGTCCGAGGCCGACGTGGATCGCGACGACTTCGCGTGACGCCGGTGGACGGTTCGTCGCGCGGACCACACACACAGGCGAGGGGGCCCACCGTACGGCGGGCCCCCTCGTCAGTGTCGGTTCCGGTCAGCGCTGGATGGAAATGCCGTGATCCTCAGCGAGGCGGTGCAGGTCCTCGATCTCGGCGGTGAGGGTGTCGGCGAGGAAGTCGTCCCCGCTCGTGGTGGCCTCTTCAAGACCCTTGTAGGCCTGGTCGAGCCTGGTTTCGATCGTGGTCGTGAACTCGCCCATCTCACCTTCTTTCTCAGGGGGCGAAACGTGTCACGGGGGGCTCCGGCACGGATCCTGCGGAGAGGCGCGCCCTTCCCCGGCACACGACAATGGAGGGTGTCACCTGCCTTACCCATGTCCGGACCGACCGCAAACCTGTGAATTTCTGTGCTCTACGTCACGTAGAGTGCCCGGAACCGCTTACCGGCGGCTTACGTCGAACATGGCCACAATGAGGGGCGTCGTACCAGCTAGGAGGACTTGATGCGCGTGCTTGTGGTGGAGGACGAGCGGGTGCTCGCGGACGCGATCGCCACCGGCCTCCGCCGGGAGGCGATGGCCGTGGACGTCGCCTACGACGGCGCCGCCGCCCTGGAGAAGACCGGCTACATCGACTACGACGTGATCGTGCTCGACCGCGACCTGCCCAAGGTGCACGGCGACGAGGTGGCCCGTCGACTGGTCGCCCAGCGGTCGGCCTCGCGGATCATCATGCTCACGGCCGCGGGCGACGTGGACGACAAAGTCGAGGGGCTGGAGCTGGGCGCCGACGACTATCTGGCCAAGCCGTTCGTGTTCATGGAGCTCGTGGCCCGGGTGCGCGCGCTCGGCCGCAGGTCCGCGCCGCCGCTGCCGCCCGTGCTCGACCGCGCCGGCATCCGCCTCGACCCCGGCAGGCGCCAGGTGACGAGGGACGGGGTCGAGGTCCACCTCACCAAGAAGGAGTTCGCGGTGCTGGAGGAGCTGATGCGGGCCGAGGGCGCCGTCGTCAGCCAGGAGGACCTGCTCGACAAGGCGTGGGACGAGAACATCGACCCGTTCACCAACGTGGTCAGGGTGACCATGATGACGCTGCGCAAGAAACTGGGCGATCCGCCGGTCATCGAGACCGTGCCCGGTGTCGGGTACCGGCTGTGACGACCCGCGCCACCGCCACGTCCCGGGGGAGGGGGCCCTGTGAGCGAACCGCGTGACGCCTCCGAGAAGGGGACGCCCCGGATCTTTCCGCCGCCCGGCGATCCGGACGCCGCCGCGACCTCGCCGGGCACGGCGGCTCCGGCCGGCGGCCAGCCCGCGGCGGGGCCCAAGCGGCGGATGTCGAACCCGATGGGCACCGGTCCCTACCGCAGCCAGGTGCCGCCGCCGCCCAGCGGCCCGCCCGCCTGGGACGGCCCGCCGCCCCTGGTCGCCCATCCCGTGCAGCGGGGCACCCTGCTCAACGAGAT
This sequence comes from Microbispora sp. NPDC046973, assembly GCF_040644495.1. Lineage (NCBI taxonomy): Bacteria > Bacillati > Actinomycetota > Actinomycetes > Streptosporangiales > Streptosporangiaceae > Microbispora > Microbispora sp. NPDC046973. Next base: position 181,784 of record NZ_JBEYWQ010000010.1, read on the forward strand.
CAAGTCCCTCCAGAACCGCATCAGCATCCGCTGGCGCCTGACCCTCACGTACGCCGCGCTGGTCTTCGTCGCCGGCGCGCTGCTGGTGATGGTCATGTACGTGCTGATCGGCCAGGCGATCGACATCGGCTGGCAGAGTGTGCCGCAGATCATATTCCCGCGCGGAAGCGTGCCGCAGGAGTGGATCGACGAGGCCAACCACCAGTTCGCCCAGTCGCAGGCGGAGGTCACCGCGGTGGCGCGGGCCGAGCTGCTGAAGCGGGCGCTGCTGGCGCTGGCGGGCGTGGGGATCCTGGCGCTGATGCTGGGATACGTCGTGGCGGACCGTGCGCTGCGGCCCGTCATCAAGATGACGGCGACCGCGCGGAAGCTGTCGGAGACCTCGCTCGCCCACGAGCGCATCGACCTCCAGGGCCCCGACGACGAGCTGAAGGAGCTGGCCGACACCTTCGACGCGATGCTCACCCGGCTCAACACCGCTTTCGACGCGCAGCGGAGGTTCGTGGACAACGCCTCCCACGAGCTGCGGACGCCGCTGGCGATCAACCGTACGGTGCTGGAGGTGGCCCTGTCCGACCCCGAGGCGTCGGACGACCTCAAGGTGCTCGGGCGCACGCTCCTCGGCACCACCGCCCGCAACGAGCGGCTGATCGAGGGCCTGCTGCTGCTCGCCCGCAGCGAGCGCGAGCTGTCGGTGCGAAAGCCCGTGGACGTCCAGGAGGTCGCCAGGACGGCGGTGGAGCAGCTTGCCCCCTTCGCCGGGGAAGAGGGCGTCACGGTCGAGCACGATCTCCATCCGGCGGCCACGACGGGCGACCCCGTTCTCATAGAACGCTGTGTCTCCAACCTCGTCGAGAACGGCATCAAACACAATCTTGGCGAGTCCGGAAAAGTATGGGTCCGCACGGGAATTGTCGACGGGGGTGCGGTTGTTCAGGTCGCGAACACGGGACCGCACGTTCCCGCGTACGAGGTGGAGAGCCTGTTCGAGCCGTTCCGGCGCCTGAATGCCGACCGGGTTCAGTCCGCCAAGGGCGCGGGTCTCGGCCTGTCCATCGTGCGCGCAATCGTCCGCGCGCACGGCGGAACGGTCGCCGCTGTCCCCCGCGACGGGGGTGGTCTCGTGGTGACGGTGCGTCTGTCCGGAGCCGGGGCTTCTCCGGGGACGCCGCAGTCGGCGCGCTGATGGAGCGTGCACGCCGCACATGTGGTTGGATGTGCCGTCGAACACGGGTGGGGATACCGCCGATACTGTGGTTTTCGCCATATTTGGCTAACCGCGGTCCCCGGTGGGATGCCCCTCGCGTGTCGGAAGGTTCAGTGTTCGTTCAAGCGGGTACCGATTGCACAATTTAGCGGCCCCCGCGGGCACAACACCGGCCTTCCGAGCGTTATCCACGCGCGACACAGGCGCAGGCAGATAGATGAGGGGGATGGAGTAGCAGATGGCTACCGACTACGACAGCCCGCGTAAGACCGACGACGACCTCAACGAGGACAGCCTCCAGGAACTCCAGGCGCGCAGGAGCGACAAGTCGTCGGGCAGCATCGACATCGACGAGACCGATCTGGCCGAGTCGCTGGAGCTGCCGGGGGCGGATCTGTCGAACGAGGAGCTCTCGCTGCGGGTGATTCCTCGGCAGGCCGATGAATTCACCTGCTCGCGGTGCTTCCTGGTGCACCACCGCAGCCAGCTGGCCTCGGAGAAGAACGGCCAGCAGGTCTGCCGCGAGTGCGCCGCCTAGGAGACCCTTGGGAGGGTCCGTGACTTCAGCAGCGGATGAATCAAACAACGAGGTGGCCGACCTGGTCGGCAAACTCGTCGCCCCTGAGGAGACGGACGGGGCCGAGCGGCGTCGGCTGCTCGGCCGCCTCAGCGGGGCCTTGGCAAGATCCGCCAGGAAGGCGCGCGAACGGGGAGTCGGCCGGGGCCGGTGGCTGGCCGACGTCTTCATGAACATCGCCCCGCGGTTACCGGTAAGGGACTACGAGACGCTGCGGGAACACCACTACGGGCTCACCGGCGAGCAGCTCGCCGACGACCTCGTCCGCACCGCCGCGAAGGCGACGACGGCGGTCGGCGCGGTCGGCGGAGCGCTCGCCGCGGCCGAATTCGCCGCCCCGCCGCTCCTGCTGTCCGCGCCCGCCCAGATCGTGGCCGAGACGCTGGTCGTCGCGGCCATCGAAGTGAAGCTCCTCGCCGAACTGCACGAGGTGTACGGCGTGAAGGTCCCCGGCAACGGCACCCAGAGGGCGGCCGCGTTCGCGCTCGCCTGGTCGAAGCAGCGGGGCGTCAACCCCCTCGCCCCCGGCTCGGCCACGATCGCACTCGGGACCGCCGCCAAGACCGCACTGCGCAACCGCCTGATGCGCACGCTCGGCCGCCACCTCACCACGCTCGGCCCCTTCCTCACCGGCGCCGTGGCCGGAGGCGCGCTGAACCGGGCCGCCACCAGGAAACTCGCCGCCGCCGTGCGCGCGGATCTGCGCCGCCAGCGCGCCCTGCCGCCCGGCTGAACCCCGCCCATTGGCCGATCACCCCGCCCACCGGCTGATCTCCCCTCCCGCGCCGGTCCCCGTTCCCCGGTTCGGGCCCCTCTCCGTCCGGTCTCCGTCCCCCTGATGACCGCGCGGCGGTCCTGGCGCCCGTCCCAATCGGCACTCTCCGGCCGTCCTGATCTTCCAGATAGAGAAGTGTCACCGAGTGGTCTAAACCTCTTGCCGACCCCGTATGAGCTGCGTGAGATCATTCTCACAGTCATAGGTGTGGATTGTGCACGTTCTTACGGGTATGGGGGTCACTGGTGACTTTCCGTATGGTGGTCACAGGCGACCACCTGGAGGAGATGCATGCGTGGCACCAGCTCATTTCTGATCGTCGCGAACCGGCTGCCGGTCGATCGCGTGGGCGAGAACGAGTGGCGGCGCAGCCCGGGCGGGCTCGTGACCGCCATCGCGCCCGTCATGCAACGCCGTGACGGGGCCTGGCTCGGCTGGACCGGGGCGGCGGGAGAGGAGCTGAAGCCCTTCGACCACGACGGGATGCACCTGATCCCCATCCCGCTGTCCCAGCTCGAGGTCGAGCTGTACTACGAAGGCTTCTCCAACGCCACCCTGTGGCCGCTCTACCACGACGTGGTCGCCACCCCCGTCTACTCGCGCGTGCTCTGGGACGCCTACCGGGCCGTCAACGACAGGTTCGCCCGCGCCGCGGCGGACGCCGCCGCGCCCGGCGCGGTCGTGTGGGTGCAGGACTACCAGCTCCAGCTCGTGCCCGCGATGCTGCGCAAGCTGCGGCCCGACCTGAAGATCGGATTCTTCCTGCACATCCCGTTCCCGCCCGGCGAGCTGTTCTACCAGCTGCCCTGGCGCAACGAGATCCTCGAAGGGCTGCTCGGGGCCGATCTCGTGGGCTTCCAGCGGCCGGGCGGCGCCGCCAACTTCCTGCGCCTGTGCCGCCGCCTGCTCGGCGTGCAATACCTCCGCAACGAGATCCAGCTCGAGGACCGGACGGTCCGGGCCGAGTCGTTCCCGATCTCGGTCGACTTCGGCGAGCTGGACCAGCTCGTCCGCGAGCCGCGCGTCCAGCAGCGGGCCAAGGAGATCCGCGCCGAGCTGGGCGATCCCGAGCACGTTCTGCTCGGCGTCGACCGGCTCGACTACACCAAGGGCATCGGCCAGCGGCTCAAGGCGTTCGGCGAGCTGCTCGAGGACGGCGCGATCAAGCCGGACGAGGCGGTCTTCGTGCAGGTCGCCACGCCCACCCGCGAGCGGGTCGCCGAGTACATCCGGCTGCGCAACGACATCGAGCTGAGGGTGGGCCGCATCAACGGCGAGCACGGCGTGCTCGGCCGCATGCCGATCTCCTACCTCCACCAGTCGTACAACAAGGAGGAGCTGGCGGCGCTCTACTGCGCGGCCGACGTCATGGTCGTCACGCCGCTGCGCGACGGCATGAACCTCGTCGCCAAGGAGTACGTCGCCTGCCGCCACGATCTGCGCGGGGCGCTCGTGCTGAGCGAGTTCGCCGGGGCGGCCGACGAACTGCGCCAGGCCTACATGGTCAACCCGTACGACATCGACGGCATGAAGCGGACGATGCTGGCGGCGATGCGGGCGACCCCGCACGAGCTGGCGCGCCGGATGCGATCGCTCAGGCGCAGGGTCGCCACCTACGACGTGGACAGGTGGGCCAGCGACTTCCTCACGGCCCTGGAGTCCGGGGAGCCGGCCGCCCCTACGGAGTGAGGTCCCGGGCGGCGTCCTTCCAGGAGCGCCACTTCCTCGCCGCCGACCGCGTGACGACGATCCGCGTGATCTCCATGCCCAGGCCCATGACCACGGCGTACGCGATCGCCTCGCCGAGTCCGATGTCGGGGGAGTCGGCGCTCGCCGGCGGCTTCTTGCCGGTCGCCTTCTCCCACGCGAACGACAGCACCTTGCGCGAGCAGAAGCCGACCGCCAGGCCGAGCAGGCCGCCGACGATCCGCCACTGCATGTCGGGCTTGTCCGTCGCGCCGAGTTCGCGCTTGGCCTCCCGAGCCATGTCCGCCATGATTCCTCCTCGATAACGACCTTAGTGTCTCCCCGCGGGGTGACGGTCCACGCCATACCATGTGGTGGCATGACCGAACAGCGACTCCCCGCAGCCATGCCCGAGAAACCAACACTCGACGGCTTGGAGGCGGTATGGGTAGCGCGCTGGGAGGCCGAGGGCACCTACCGGTTCGACCGATCCCGGGGCAGGGACGAGGTCTACTCCATCGACACCCCGCCGCCCACCGTGTCCGGGTCCCTTCACGTAGGGCACGTCTTCTCCTACACGCACACGGACACGATCGCCCGCTACCAGCGGATGCGGGGGCGCGAGGTCTTCTACCCGATGGGGTGGGACGATAACGGCCTGCCCACCGAGCGCCGCGTGCAGAACCACTTCGGCGTGCGCTGCGACCCCTCCATGCCGTACGACCCGGGCTTCACGCCGCCCGAGAAGCCGGACGCCAAGCGGCAGGTGCCGATCTCGCGCCGCAACTTCATCGAGCTGTGCGAGCGGCTGACCGCCGAGGACGAGAAGGCGTTCGAGGAGCTGTGGCGCCGCCTCGGCCTGTCGGTGGACTGGTCGATGACCTACGCGACCATCGACGCCGACGCCCGGGCGGCGTCCCAGCGCGCGTTCCTGCGCAACCTCGCCCGCGGCGAGGCGTACGTCGCCGAGGCCCCGACCCTGTGGGACGTGACGTTCCGCACCGCCGTGGCCCAGGCGGAGCTGGAGGACCGGGAGTGGCCCGGCGCCTTCCACCGCATCGGGTTCGAGCGGGCCGCGGGCGACCCCGTTTGGATCGAGACGACCCGTCCCGAGCTGATCCCGGCCTGTGTGGCGCTGGTCGCCCACCCCGACGACGAGCGCTACCGCCCGTTGTTCGGCACCACCGTCCGCACCCCGGTCTTCGGGGTCGAGGTGCCGGTCGTGGCCCACCACCTCGCCGAGCCCGACAAGGGCTCGGGCATCGCGATGATCTGCACGTTCGGCGACGTCACCGACGTCACCTGGTGGCGCGAGCTCGACCTGCCCACCCGGCCGGTGATCGGCTGGGACGGCCGCCTGCTCGCCGAGCCGCCGCAGGGCGTGCCGGCAGAGCCGTACGCCGAGCTGGCGGGCAAGACCGTGCACAGCGCGCGTGAGCGGATCGTGGAGATGCTGCGCGAGTCCGGCCATCTGGACGGCGAGCCGCGCAAGATCCAGCGGCCGGTGAAGTTCTACGAGAAGGGCGACCGGCCCCTCGAGATCGTCACCACCCGGCAGTGGTACATCCGCAACGGCGGCAGGGACGCGAAGCTGCGCGCCGAGCTGCTGGAGCGCGGCCGGGAGCTGGAATGGCACCCGCCGCACATGCGGGTCAGGTACGACAACTGGGTGGAGGGCCTGGCCGGCGACTGGCTGATCTCCCGCCAGCGGTTCTTCGGCGTGCCGATCCCGGTCTGGTATCCGCTCGACGCCGAGGGCGAGCCGATCTACGAGGCGCCGATCGTCCCGCCGGAGTCGGCGCTGCCGGTGGACCCGTCCAGCGACGTCCCGCCCGGCTTCTCCGAGGACCAGCGGGGCAAGCCGCTGGGCTTCACCGCCGACCCCGACGTCATGGACACCTGGGCGACCTCCTCGCTGAGCCCGCAGATCGCCGCCGGGTGGGAGCGCGACGACGACCTGTTCCGGCGCGTGTTCCCGATGGACCTGCGGCCGCAGGCCCACGAGATCATCCGCACCTGGCTGTTCTCCACGATCGTGCGGTCGCACCTGGAGCACGGCGGGCTGCCCTGGCGGCACGCGGCGATCTCCGGGTGGATCCTCGACCCCGACCGCAAGAAGATGTCGAAGTCCAAGGGCAACGTGGTCACGCCCATGGGCCTGCTGGAGGAGTACGGCTCCGACGCGGTCCGCTACTGGGCGGCGAACGGACGTCCCGGCACCGACACGGCCTTCGACACCGGGCAGATCAAGATCGGCCGCCGGCTGGCCATCAAGATCCTCAACGCGTCGAAGTTCGTGCTCGGCTTCCGGTCCGAGGGCGGCGGCGAGGTCACCGAGCCGGTCGACCTGTCCATGCTGGCCGCGCTGGGCGCGGTCGTCGCCGAGGCCACCGAGGCGTTCGAGTCGTACGACTACACCAGGGCACTGGAACGGACCGAACGCTTCTTCTGGTCGTTCTGCGACGACTACGTGGAGCTGGTCAAGGCCCGCGCGTACGACGGGGACGCCTCGGCCGTCGCGGCCCTGCGGAGGGCGCTCGGCGTGCTGCTGCGGCTGTTCGCGCCGTTCCTGCCGTTCGTGACCGAGGAGGTCTGGTCGTGGTGGCGGGAGGGCTCGGTGCACCGGGTGCCATGGCCGTCCCCGGACGAGCTGCCCGAGGCGGGGCAGGGCGATCCCGCGGTGCTGGACGCCGTGGCGGAGGTGCTGCGCCGAGTGCGGCGGGCGAAGTCCGAGGCGCGGCTGTCCATGCGCGCCGAGGTCGCCCGGCTGACCGTGTCGGGGAACCAGGCGCACCTCGTGCGGCCGGCCCAGGACGACCTGTGCGCGGCCGGCAACGTCGAGGAGTTCGTCCTCGAACCCGGTGACGGCCCGCTCGACGCGGTCGCCGAGCTGAATCGCGTCCCGTGAGCCACCGCCGGCCACCGCCGTACCCGCGTGGTGACGGCGGTGGCCGGCGACGTCACGGGCGTTTCGGGGCGTTTCCCGCATTCCGGCGCGGCCATGGTTCGGCCGCCAGGGGGCTGTAGGCGGGGTCCGGTGGCGGGGCGTGGTGAGACGACCACCACACGCGGGTAAAACGACTGCGCATCCCGCCCGCCGACATGCCAGGCTGGATCCGTGATCCCGTCTAACCGCAGTACCTCGGAGAGGGTCCCGCCGACGCTGGCCACGATGGCCGCGTGGAGCTGGCGGCTGTTGCTGCTCGGCGGGATGATCTACGTCCTGTGGCTGATCATCGAAAGGATCAGCTTCGTCGTCATGCCGGTGGTGGTCGCGCTGCTGCTCGCGGCCCTGCTTCACCCGCTGACCCGGCGGCTGCGCTCGGCAGGGCTCCGGCCGATCTACGCGACGTGGATCACGATGCTGCTCGGCCTCGCGCTGATCGTCGGCATCGGGTTCTTGATCGGCGTGCGGGCGAACGAGGAGTTCCCCCGGCTGGTCCTGCAGATCCAGGTGACCGTGCGCAACGTCCAGGACTGGCTGTTGCACGGCCCCCTCCACCTGAAGGAGGCGCAGATCGCCGACTTCGTGGACCAGCTCAGCGGCCAGGTGACCCAATATCGCAGTCAGATCACCAGCACGCTGCTGAGCGGCGCCACCGCGGTCGTCGAGGTGCTCACCTCCATCGTGCTGATCCTCTTCGTGACCTTCTTCCTGCTGAAGGACGGCGACCGGATCTGGAGCTGGTTCCTGCGCGCCTTCGGCAGCGCCGGGACGCGCGTCGACGGCGCGGGCCGCGCCGCCTGGGCGACGATCTCGCACTACGTGCACGGCACGGTGGCGGTGGCCGCCATCCACGGGCTCGTGATCGGAGTGGTGCTCGCGGGGATGCAGGTGCCGCTGTGGGCGCCGCTCGCGGTGCTGGTCTTCCTGGCCAGCTTCATCCCGATCGTCGGCATCCTGTTCGCGGGCACCATCGCGACGCTGGTGACCTTCGGCTCCCGGGGCTGGTTCCTGGCGTTGATCTTCGTGGGCATCCTCGTGGTCGAGCAGCAGTTGGAGAACCACGTGCTCCAGCCGCTCATCGTGGGCAGGGCCCTGGAGTTCCACCCTCTGGCGATCATCCTCGTCCTCGCGGTGGGCGGCGTGCTCGGCGGCATCGCGGGCGCCGTGGTGGCCGTGCCGCTCACGGCGGTCATCTACCGCGCACTGCCCGAGCTGCGCCGCGGCCGGCCCGCCATCGAGCCGCCGGCCGAAGGCGGTCCCCCCGGCGCCGAGGAGGCCGGAGCCGAAGACGTGCCCCCGCATCCGGAGCCCGGCGTCGCGGAGCCCGCGCCCCAGCCGGTCTCCCTGGGGCCCGGCGAGCAGGGGGGGAAGGGCACGCAGGAGCCGGAGACGGCACGCCCGTCCTCCGGGGCCGGAGAGGCGGTGTCCCCCCAGCGCAACGGGTAGGGTCTTGCCTCGTGAGCGAGCGAAGCGAGCGAACCAGGGAACACAGCGCGATTCGCGAGTGCGACCCCGAGCCGCCAGGCGAGGGGGTGGCATGAGCGAGCGTAGCGAGCGAACCAGGGAACACAGCGCGATTCGCGAGTGCGACCCCGAGCCGCCAGGCGAGGGAGTGGCATGAGCGAGCGAAGCGCCGAGGCCGCCCGATGAGCGTCGAGATCCTGATCCACCGGCTTGACCCGGACCTTCCGCTCCCGTCGTACGCCCATCCGGGCGACGCCGGGGCCGACCTGTACGCGGCGGAGGACGTGGAGCTGCTGCCCGGCGAGCGGGCGGTCGTGCGGACCGGCGTCGCCATCGCGTTGCCGGACGGGTACGCCGCCTTCGTCCATCCGCGTTCGGGCCTGGCGGCCCGGCACGGTGTCACGCTGGTCAACGCGCCCGGCACGATCGACGCCGGCTATCGGGGCGAGATCAGGGTGACGATGATCAACACCGACGCCAAGGAGCCGGTGCGGCTCCGGCGCGGCGACCGCATCGCCCAGCTCGTCGTCCAGCGGGTGGAACGGGCGACGTTCTACGAGGTCGACCGGTTGCCCGGCTCCGTACGGGGCACGAACGGATTCGGCTCGACGGGGAGCTGACACCGCGGGGCCCGGGAAGCGGGCCACGAAGCGAGGAGAGTGAGACAAGTGTTGCGACGCCGGCGACGCGCGGAGGAGGAGACCGCATCGACCGTCGTGCGGGAGGAGAGCCCCGCCCCGGCGCGGACGACGGGCCCCTGGGACGCCGATGACGACTACCCGGAGGCCGAGCGCGTGGACCTGGGAGGCCTGCGCCTGCCCGTCGGTCCCGGATTCGAGATCCAGCTCAGCATGGCGGGCGACCAGGTCGACGGTGTGATCGTCCTGGTCGAGGAGAGCGCCCTGCAGGTGAACGCCTTCGCCGCGCCCAGGCGCAACGGGATCTGGGACGAGGTGCGCGCCGAACTCGCCCGTGAGGTGGTGGCCGCCGGCGGCTCGGCTGAGGACCGGAACGGCCCGTTCGGCCCGGAGCTTGCGGCCGAGGTGCCCGCGCAGGGCCAGGCGCAGGGACGGCAGCCGGTGCGCTACGTCGGCGTCGACGGGCCGCGCTGGTTCCTCCGCGCCGTGATCAGCGGCAGGGCGGCGGTCGACCCGGAGGCGGCGCGGGTCCTGGAGGACGTCGTGCGCGGCATCGTCGTCGTGCGCGGCGACGAGCCGATGCCGCCCAGGGAGGCGATCCAGCTCCGCCTGCCCGCCGAGGCCCGGCAGGCCATGGAGGAGCAGGAGGGATCCCGCCGGGAGGAGTTCCGGCCCTTCGAGCGCGGTCCGGAGATCAGCGAGATCCGCTGACGTCCGTCGGGGGTGCGCCGATTGACCGAATCGGGGGGCAAGCCCTGCCCTGACCGTCCTTCTGGCCCGTGGGCGCCTCACGTATGCTGCGGTGGGAAACGACCGGCTTAGGCTGGAGCCAGGACGACGAATCCCCCCGAAGGGGATCGCGAACGAGGAAGCTGGGTGAGTGACCGATGGGCACGCCGGAGCCTGCCAGACGCGGCGGACTGCGGGGCTTCTTCCGAAGGCTGGCCACCAGCCAGGCCGAGCTCGAGGCCGCCGAGCTCCAGGAGGACCTGGAGCAGCAGGGGGCCACTCCCATCGCGCGGTGCGGTGAGCGCCAGCGGACGTGCGTGGCGGGCACGCTGCGCACCGTGACCCTCCGGCCGCGCGGCGGCGCGCCCGCCCTCGAGGCGGAGCTGTACGACGGGTCGGACGTGATCGACCTGGTCTGGCTCGGCCGGCGGAAGATCGCCGGCATCGAGCCGGGCCGGGTGGTGCGGGCCGAAGGGCTGGTCAGCGTCCAGGACGGCCGCAAGGTCATGTTCAACCCCCGCTACGAGCTACGCCCGGCCGGTGGCCCTTGATCTCTCAGGAGACCGTATGAGCACAGCGGACATGACGGCGCCCGCGGCGCACGCCACCGTCGAGGCGGCGGTTCGCGCCCAGATGAGCAAGGCGCTGGGCGGCAGGCGCGGGATCGTCGAGGCGGCCGTGCCCACACTCGCCTTCACCGGCACGTGGATGGGCACCAACGAGCTGAAGACCTCGCTGATCGTCGGCATCGCCTCGGCGGTGGTGCTCCTGCTGGTGCGGCTCGCGCAGCGCACGACGCCGCAGTTCGTGCTCAACAGCCTCGTCGGCATCGGGATCGGCGCGTTCTTCGCGGCCCGCACCGGCGACGCCAAGGACGTGTTCCTGCCGGGGATCCTCTACAACGCGGCCTACGCCGCCGGCATGCTGCTGTCGATCGTGGTCCGCTGGCCGATCGTGGGCTTCCTGATCGGCTCGGTGACCGGCGACCCGACGGCCTGGCACAACGATTCCGCGCTGGTCCGGCTGTGCTCGCGGCTCACGTGGCTGCTCATGCTGCCCTGCCTGCTGCGGGTGGTGGTCCAGCTGCCGCTGTACTGGGCGGACCACGTGACCGCCCTCGGCGTGGCCAAGATCGCCCTCGGCTGGCCGCTGCAGGTCGCGGGGCTGGCCGCGATGGTGTGGGTGCTCGCCCGGGGCCGCACTCCGATCGAGCCGCCGGCGCAGCCGTCCGTCTGACGATCAGGCAGAGACGACTCAGGCCCCGGGCACGTGCCCGGGGCCTGAGTCGTGTGCGGGTCAGGGACGTTCGTGGGCCGACAGCAGTTCGGTGAGCTCGTGCTCGACCTCCTGGCTGGCCACGAACAGCAGCTCGTCGCCGGCCTCCAGCGGGTCGTCGGCCGAGGGGACCAGCACCCGGCCCTCGCGCAGGATCGCCACGAGGGCGGCGTCCACCGGCCACGGCACCGAGCCCGCCCGCTGGCCGACCACCGGGGCGTCCTCGGCCAGCGTGAGCTCCACCAGGTTGGCCTGGCCCTGCCGGAAGGTCATCAGGCGCACCAGGTCGCCGACGCTGACCGCCTCCTCGACCAGGGCCGACAGCAGGCGCGGGGTGGAGACGGCGACGTCCACGCCCCACGACTCGTTGAACAGCCACTCGTTCTTGGGGTGGTTGACCCGGGCGACCACCCGCGGCACGCCGTACTCGGTCTTGGCGAGCAGCGAGACCACGAGGTTGACCTTGTCGTCGCCGGAGGCGGCGATCACGACCTGGCAGCTGTTCAGACCGGCCTCGTCCAGCGAGGAGATCTCGCAGGCGTCGGCGAGCAGCCATTCGGCCCGCGGCACGCTGTCGATCTTGATGGCGCGGGGGTCGATGTCGATGAGCAGGACCTCGTGGCCGTTCTCCAGGAGCTCCGCCGCGATGGAGCGGCCGACGGCTCCGGCGCCGGCGATGGTGACGCGCATCAGTGCTCCTCGTCGGACGGCGGGGCGGACAGCACCTTGTTGATGCGGTCCATGTCGTTCTCGGCGGCGACCAGGTGGAGGAGGTCGCCCTCCTGGAGCACGGTCGCGTCCTTCGGCACGAGCGCCTCGCCCATGCGGTTGACGAAGGCCACGCGCGCGCCGGTGACGTCCTCGATCACCCTGGCCCGGGTGCCGATCCAGCCCTGGTGGAAGGCCACCTCGGCGAGGACGACCGTGCCGGTCGGGTCCCGCCAGAGGGGCTCGGCGCCCTCGGGCAGCACCCGGCGCAGGATCTGGTCGGCGGTCCAGCGGACCGTCGCCACCGTGGGGATGCCGAGCCGCTGGTAGACCTCGGCCCGGCGGGGGTCGTAGATGCGGGCGACCACGTTGTCCACGCCGAACATCTCCCGCGCGACGCGAGCGGAGATGATGTTGGAGTTGTCCCCGCTGCTCACGGCGACGAAGGCGGCGGCCGAGGCGATGCCGGCCTCTTCGAGCACGTCGCGGTCGAAGCCGATGCCGGTGACCCTGCGACCCCGGAAGCCGGCCCGCAGCCGCCGGAAGGCCTGCGGGTCGCGGTCGATCATGGCCACCGAGTGCCCGTTGTCCTCAAGGATGTGCGCCAGGGTCGACCCGACCCGTCCGCATCCCATGATCACGATATGCATGCTCCCCCGCCGTGGGTTGTGGCGGTCTCCTAATGCAGACAGTATGTCGCCACTGCCGCACACCGCATGACCCGGGCACGGCGCCGGGGGACTAGGCTCAACAGACGTGTCGAAGGTGCCAGATCTTGTCAAGCGGCTCCTCGTGGGGCGGGCGCTGCGGAGCACCGCGCTCCACCATCAGTTGCTGCCCAAGCGCGTGGCGCTGCCGGTCTTCGCCAGTGACGCGCTGTCGTCGGTCGCGTACGCGCCGCAGGAGATTCTGGTCATCCTGTCGATCGGCGGGGTCGCCCTCTACAGCGTCAGCCCGTGGGTCGCGGCGGGGGTCGTCCTCGTCATGCTCACGGTGGTCGCCTCCTACCGGCAGAACGTGCACGCCTATCCCAGCGGCGGCGGCGACTACGAGGTGGCGACGACGAACCTGGGACCGACCGCGGGACTGACCGTCGCGAGCGCCCTGCTCGTCGACTACGTGCTGACCGTGGCGGTGTCGGTCGCCAACGGCGCCGACTACGTGGGCGCGACGATCCCCTTCGTCGCCGAACACCGCCCTCTGGTGTCGATAGCCATCGTCGTACTCCTGACGATCACGAACCTGCGCGGCATCAGGGAATCGGGTGTCGCGTTCGCCGTTCCCACCTACGCCTTCATGATCGCGGTCATCGGCATGGTCGCGTGGGGTCTGTTCCGGCTGATCGTGCTCGGCGACGACCTGCGCGCTCCCAGCGCCGACTACCGCATCATCGGGCAGCAGGCCAACCTCGCGGGATTCGCGATGGCGTTCCTGGTGCTGCGCGCCTTCTCGTCGGGATGCGCCGCGCTGACCGGCGTCGAGGCGATCAGCAACGGCGTGCCGGCCTTCCGCAAGCCCAAGAGCAAGAACGCCGCGACGACGCTGCTGATGATGGGCCTCATCGCGGTCACGATGTTCAGCGGGATCATCTTCCTCGGCCTCAAGTCGGGCGTGAAGCTGACCGACCCGGCGGTCGTGGCCACGAACATCATCATCGACGGGCACCCGGCCGGGCCCGGCTACTACCAGCAGCCGATCATCGCGCAGGTCGCCTCGGCCGTCTTCGGCCACGGCTCGTTCCTGTTCGTCGTGATCGCCGCGGTGACCGCGCTCATTCTGTTCCTGGCCGCCAACACCGCGTTCAACGGTTTCCCGGTGCTCGGCTCGATCCTCGCCCAGGACCGTTACCTGCCGCGTCAGCTCCACACCCGGGGCGACCGCCTCGCGTTCAGCAACGGCATCGTCATCCTCGCGGCCGGGGCCTGCCTGCTGATCTGGGCGTTCGACGCGGACGTGAGCAAGCTGCTCAACCTCTACATCGTCGGCGTGTTCGTCTCCTTCACCCTCAGCCAGATCGGCATGGTCCGGCACTGGACCCGTCACCTGAGGACCGAGACCGACGCGAGGGCGCGCTTCCACATGATGCGCTCGCGGGTGATCAACGGCTTCGGCGCGGTCATGACCGGGCTCGTGCTCGTCGTCGTGCTCGCCACCAAGTTCACGCACGGCGCGTACATCGTCTGCATCGCGATGCCGGTGCTCTTCCTCATGATGAAGGGCATCAGGCGGCACTACGACCGGGTCGCCGAGGAGCTCGCCGCGCCCGAGGGGCACGAGGTCGACGAGTCGCTGCTGCCCGCCCGCAACCACGCGATCGTGCTCGTCTCGAAGATCCACAAGCCGACGCTCCGCGCGCTCGCGTACGCCAGGGCGACCCGCCCGTCGAGCCTGGAGGCCGTGACCGTCAGCGTGGACGCCGACGAGGCCAACAGGCTCAGGGAGGAGTGGGACCGGCGCGGCATCGAGGTGCCGCTGAAGATCCTCGACTCGCCCTACCGGGAGATCACCGGCCCGGTGCTCGACTACGTGAAGTCGCTGCGGCGGCGCTCGCCGCGCGACGTCGTGACGGTCTACATCCCCGAGTACGTGGTCGGCCGCTGGTGGGAGCACCTCCTGCACAACCAGAGCGCGCTGCGGCTCAAGGGGCGGTTGCTGTTCAAGCCCGGGGTCATGGTCACGAGCGTGCCGTTCCAGCTCGCCTCCTCCGACCGCCTCAAGGGCCGCAGGGAGCCGTCCGCTCCCGGCGCCTCCCGCCGTTCCTACCAGCCCCCTTCGAAGGACACGCAGGTCAAGGCATGACCGACACGAAAGAGGCCGACATGGGCGGCGTACGGCTCGAACTGACGGTGGACGCCGTCGCCAACGGCGGCTGGTGCGTGGCCAGGCACGAGGGCCGGGTGGTCTTCGTCCGGCACGCGCTGCCCGGCGAGCGGGTGGTCGCCGAGGTGACCGAGGAGACCGCCCGGTTCCTGCGGGCCGACGCGGTCGAGATCCTGGAGCCCTCACCCGACCGGGTCACGCCGCCCTGTCCGTTCGCCGGTCCCGGCCGCTGCGGCGGCTGCGACTGGCAGCACGCGTCGCTGGAGGCGCAGCGCCGGCTGAAGGCCGACGTGGTCGCCGAGCAGTTCCGGCGCCTGGCGGGCCTCGACCTCAAGGTCGTGGTCGAGGAGGTGCCGGGGGCGGAGGACGGCCTCGGATGGCGCACCCGCGTGCGGTTCGCCGTGGAGCGGGACGGCACGGCAGGGCTGCGGCGCCACCGCTCGCACGAGATCGAGCACGTCACCGAGTGCCTCATCGCGCACCCCGCCGTCGAGGAGGTCGGCGCGGAACGCCTCGCCTGGCCGGGGGCGGCCTCGGTCGAGGTGGTGGCCGCCTCCGGCGGCGACCGCGCCGTGATCGTCGAACCCGTTCCGCACCGACGGGCGGCCGTTCCGGATGTGGACGCCGCGGTCCTGCTCGACGAGGGCAGGCGGGGCACGCGTGCGCTGCGTGGCCGGGCCTCGCTCACCGAGCGGGTGGGCGAGCGGGACTTCCGGGTCACCGCGAGCGGGTTCTGGCAGGTCCATCCAGGCGCGGCGGCCACGCTGCTCGGTGCGGTGCTCGACCTCGGCCGGCCCGAGCCGGGGGAGTGGGCGCTCGACCTCTACTGCGGTGCCGGCCTGTTCGCCGCCGGGCTCGCCGAGGCCGTCGGCCCCGAGGGCGCCGTGCTCGGCATCGAGTCCGAGCCGCAGGCGGCGCAGGACGCCCGCTTCAACCTGCGTGACCTGCCGCAGGCGCAGGTCGAGCGGGGCAGGGTCGAGGAGGCGCTCGACCGGCTGCGAATCGAAAGGGCCGACCTGGTGGTGGCCGACCCGCCCCGCGCCGGTCTCGGCCGTCCTGTGGTCGAGCGCGTCGCCGGTCTGGAGGCCTCGCGCGTGGTGTACGTCTCGTGCGACCCGGCCACGCTGGCCAGGGACGTCGCCTGGTTCGCCGGGCACGGCTACCGGCTGGAGGACCTGCGGGCCTTCGACCAGTATCCGATGACCCACCACGTGGAGTGCGTCGCGCTGCTCGTCAGGGGCTGATCCCGGCGCCGCCTCACGGCTGGGGGCGGGCCATGCCGGCGACGAGGAGGCCCGCCAGCCTCCGGACCCCCGCGGCCGCGCTCTCGGGCGAACCGGCGCGGAAGGCGGCGATGGCCATCAGGCCGATCCGCACGTCCTCGGCCGACAGCTCGGGACGGACGCCGCCCGCGCTCCGGGCGCGCTCGACGAGCTGCTCGAGCCCTCGGACCTGTGCGCGGCGCTGCCCGGCGAAGGCTGCGCCCGCGGGGTGGGAACCGAGCAGCGCCGCGTTCAACCCGCGGTGATGCACCTGGTGTTCGGCGAACCGGTGGACGGTTCCGCGCAGCGCGCGCCAGGGGTCGGGGTCGTCCAGGGCGGCACGCATCTGCGCGCGGCACACCGCCACCTGCTCGGCGAGCACGGCGCCGACGAGGTCCTGTCGCGACGGGAAGTGCCGATAGACAGTCGCGACGCCCAGACCGGCACGCCGGGCGATCTCGTGCACGGGCAGGTCGAGCCCGTCCGCGGCGAACGCGGCTCGGGCGACCGCCACGATGTGCCGCCGGTTGTGCTCCACGTCCGCCCGCGGTTTCCGAGTCAATGTCGTCCGCGCCCCTCTCACTTCCGGCGATCCGAGACGGCCGCTCCCGTCCGTCCGCCTACCGTGGTCCACGGCCAATCGGCAACAGCCGGATTGGTGATTATGTTCCGGGTCAGGTGGAAATGTTCGCAGTGCTGTTCGACCGGTTCGGTCCCCCCGAGGTCCTCACCGTCAGAGGATTCCCCGAACCGCACGCGGGTCCCGGCGAGGTGCGCATCGCCGTCAAGGCCGCCGGGGTCGCACCGGTCGACCTCGCGTTGCGCGCCGGCACGGCGCCGTCGAGCGACCGGCTTCCCCTGCCGCACATCCCCGGCGTCGACGCCGCAGGAGTGATCGACGAGGTCGGCGCGGACGTCACCGGGTTCGCCGCCGGGGACGAGGTCTTCGGCGCCGTCGACGTCTCGCGGCTGGGCGGCGCCGCCGCCGAGTTCGCCGTGCTGGCGTTCTGGGCCGCCAAACCGCCCTCGATGTCGTGGGAGGAGGCCGGGGCCGCCGGCACGAGCGTCGAGACCGCCACCCGGGCGCTCGACAGGCTCGGCGTACGCGCGGGAACGACGCTCCTGGTCGACGGCGCCTCCGGCGGCGTCGGCGGCGTCGCCGTCCAACTGGCGATCGCCCGCGGTGCCCGTGTGATCGGCACGGGCCGCCCGGACAGCCACGCCTTCATCGCCGGGCTCGGCGCGGTCCCGGTCGCCTACGGGCCAGGGCTCGCCGAGCGCGTCCGCGCCCTCGCGCCCGCAGGGATCGATCTCGCGCTGGACGTCGCCGGCGCCGGCTCGCTTCGCGAACTCGTCACGATCACCGGTGCGCCGGCATCGGTCCTCACCATCGCGGACTTCACCGGCCCCCAGTTCGGGGTCGCCATCTCGCGCGGTGAGCTCGGCGGCGAGCCGGACGGGCGGCACGGTCTCGCCCTCGCGGCCGCACTGTCGGCGGAGGGGCGCTTCCGCGTTCCCGTGCGGGCGGTGTTCCCCATGGACCGGGCGGCCGAGGCACACGCGGCCGCGGCGAGAGGGCCCCGGCGGGGCAAGGTCGTCCTCGCGGCTCCTCCCGCTCACGGCGAGCACGACCAGGAGGCGTGATCGCTGAGCCCGCCGCGGGTGGAGTTGGACTCGCTTTCGTCACCAGGGGCGGACGGGAGGGGCGCCGGGCGTGACCTCGGGACGGGCGACGCCCGCGTCGGGGCGCGACGGCCGGGCCAGGATCCGTACGACGTCGTCGGCCGGCCTGGCGCCCCGCAGGGACAGCCAGCCCAGGCCGTTGCGGGCGCGGAACGCCGCCAGCCGCCCGGCCTCGCCGGGACCGAGGTCGCCGGTGCCGGCGAGCACCGGCGCGAGACCCATCCGCCGCCACGCCCGGTCGGGCGGCACGTCCAGCGCCGCGGCGATCTGGAGGCGTGCCGCCCGCGCGGCGACGGCCAGGTCGTGGAGGTTCGACACGCCGGAGGCGATCGGCACGAGCAGGCCGACGGACTCGATCTCCGCGCCCTCCTCGCGGGCCGCCCGCAGCATCTCCTGGTCGGCGGGCTCCAGGCCGCGCCGGGAGGCGGGGAGCGTGAACGTGACCCGCAGCGGGCGGCCGCGCGCCCGCGCCTCGCGCTGCAACCGGGCGACGGCGGCGGCGCGGCGGCGGACGGCGGCGGGCCCGGCCGACCCCCCGGCCTCGAAGTCGACGCCGGGAGGGTCGAGCGCGGTCACGACGTGGCGGTAGGCCGCGAGCAGCCGGGCCGGGTTCGTGCAGGTGACCGCCAGCTCCTGCCCGTACGGCCCGCCGAACGCCGGCCACACCTCGCCGCCGTCGGCCCGCAGCCGTTCGATCCGCGCGGCGACGGAGTCCCCGCCCCGCGGTCGCGCCCCCGCCCAGTGGGGAGCGCAGCCGCCCGGGCCGGCGACGACGTGACCGATGGCGAACGCGCGGACGCCCGCCCGCAGCAGTTCGGGGTGCGGCTCTCCGGCGGCGTCGAGAAATCCCCGGTAATGAACCGCGGGTTCGTCCGCGGATTCGTCCCCGGGGGCAGCGGCGGCGGGCGGGGGCGGCGAGGCGACCGTCTGCCGGGCGGCGACCAGCGTCTCCGGCACCGGTGAGGCCGGGGCAGGGGTGGTCGTGGCGCCGGGCCTGGTGTCCCAGCCGCCGGGCGGGGCGGCGGGCAGCACCCACAGCGCCGCGCCGGTGCCCGCGACGAGCGCGGCCGACGCCAGGAGGACGAGGGAGCGCGGGGGGCGGCCCGCTTCGCGGGAATGACGTGCGGAGTCCACGCTCACCACCCTGAGTTGCGATGCGACCACGTTGCGCACAGGCGGCTCGCACTCTAGCAAGCCGCGGACGCGGGGGCGGGGATAATGGACGGATGAAATTGAGGATCTTCACCGAACCCCAGCAGGGGGCGAGCTACGACGATCTGCTCAGGGTTGCGCAGGCGGCCGAGCGGCTCGGGTTCGACGCGTTCTTCCGGTCCGACCACTATCTGCGGATGGGCGACGGCGACCCCGCGCCTGGCCCGACCGACGCGTGGATCACCCTGGCCGGTCTCGCGCGGGAGACCTCGCGCATCCGGCTGGGCACGCTGGTGAGCGCCGCGACGTTCCGGTTGCCCGGCCCGCTGGCGATCAGCGTCGCCCAGGTCGACCAGATGAGCGGTGGCCGTGTGGAGCTCGGTCTCGGCACCGGCTGGTTCGAGGAGGAGCACACGGCGTACGGGATCCCGTTCCCCTCCCTGGGCGAGCGGTTCGAGCGCTTCGAGGAGCAGCTCGAGATCGTGACCGGGTTGTGGGCGGCGGCCAAGCCGTTCTCCTTCGAGGGCGCGCACTACCGGCTGGCCGACTCCCCGGGGCTGCCCAAGCCGGCGCAGCGGCCGCGGCCGCCCGTCATCATCGGCGGCGGGGGCGCCAAGCGGACGCCGCGGCTGGTCGCGCGGTTCGCCGACGAGTACAACGTGCCGTTCCACCTTCCCGAGGACACCGCCGCGGCCTTCGACCGCGTCAGGCAGGCGTGCGACGCCGCGGGCCGGGAGACCGTCCTGCTGTCGGCGGCGCAGGTCGTCTGCGCCGGGCGGGACGAGGCGGAGATCGCCCGGCGGGCCGCCCGCATCGGCCGGCAGGTCGACGAGCTGCGCGTCAACGGGCTGGCGGGCACGCCGCAGGAGATCGTGGACAAGATCGGCCGGTTCGCCGAGATGGGCGCCGAACGGCTCTACCTGCAGGTCCTCGACCTGGACGACCTGGAGCACCTGGAGCTGATCGCGGCCGACGTGCTCCCGCACGTGTAAGGAAGCGCTGCCGCACGTTCGAAAAGCCATAGCCGGTCGAAGGGGGCATCCGGCACACTTTGCCGGGTGCTCCTCACGATCTCGACGACTCTGCGGCCCGCCACGGACCTCGGCTTCCTCCTGCACAAGCACCCCGACCGGGTGCAGGAGTTCGAGCAGTCGTTCGGCACCGCGCGGGTCTTCTACCCCGAGGCGGGCGAGGACCGGTGCACCGCGGCGCTGCTGCTGGAGGTCGACCCGGTGCGGCTGGCCCGTTCACGGGGCTCGTCCTCGCCCGACTTCTCCCTCGGGCAGTACGTCAACGACCGGCCGTACGCCGCGTCCTCGCTGCTGGCGTCCGCGCTCGCCGACGTGTTCCGTACAGCGCGGGCCGGGCGGTGCGCCTCCCGGCAGGATCTCGCGGACGGGCCGATCCCGCTGGAGATCGGCCTGCCCGCGCTGCCGTGCCGGGGAGGGGCCGATCTCGCCCACCGGCTGTTCGGGCCGCTGGGCTGGGAGGTCGGCGCCGAGGCCGTGCCGCTGGACCCCGGCTTCCCCGAGTGGGGCGAGTCCCGGTACGTACGGCTCGCGCTGCGCGGGAACGTGCGTCTGGCCGACGCGCTCAACCACCTGTACGTCCTGCTCCCGGTGCTGGACGACGCCAAGCACTACTGGCTGGCGGGCGACGAGGTCGACAAGCTCGTCCGTGCGGGAGAGGGCTGGCTGGCCGCCCATCCCGACAAGGGGCTGATCACCCGCCGCTATCTCGGCCGGCGGTGGGCGCTCACCCGCACCGCCTTCGCCCGTCTCGCCGAGCTCGGCGACGACGTGGAGGAGAGCCTTGACCCGCCGGTGGAGGAGGAGCCGGGCGCCGACGACGCCGCCTCCGCAGCCTCCGCCGCATTGGCCGATGGAGCCGGGCAGGCGGAGCCCGGCATCGCCGAGCCCGCCGCTGCCGGATCCGCCGGTGCCGAGCCCGAGATCACCGAGCCCGAGATCACCGAGCCCGGCATCGCCGAGCCCGGCCACGCGCCCGACGCCGCCCCGCGCGGGGACGGCGAGGCGGTCCCCGGCGACGGACCCGGCGACGGGCCTCCCGCCGCGGCGGGTGAGGAGCGGGTGCCGCTGAACACGCTGCGCCGGGAGGCCGTCGTGGCGGTGCTGGAGGAGGCCGGCGCCCGCACCGTGCTCGACCTCGGCTGCGGCTCCGGGCAGCTGCTGTCGGCGCTGCTGGCCAAGCCGGCCTTCGCCAAGGTGGCCGGCATGGACGTGTCGGCCCGCGCACTCGCGCTGGCCAAGCGCCGCCTGCGCACCGAGCGCATGCCCGACGCCAAGCGGGCCAGGCTGGAGCTGTTCCAGGGCTCGCTGACCTACACCGACGCGCGCCTGGCCGGCTACGACGCCGCGGTGCTGATGGAGGTCGTCGAGCACGTGGACCCACCGCGTCTGCCCGCGCTCGAACGCGTGGTCTTCGGCACGGCACGGCCCGCACACGTGGTCGTCACCACGCCCAACGTGGAGCACAACGTCAGGTACGAGCTGCTCGCGGGGGCGCGCCGCCACCCCGACCACCGGTTCGAGTGGAGCCGGGCGGAGTTCGCCCGGTGGGTGGCGGGCGTCTGCGAGACGTACGGCTACGCGGCCGATCTGCGGCCGGTCGGCGAGGACGACCCCGAGGTGGGCCCGCCCACCCAGATGGCGGTCTTCAGCAGGAGGGAGGAGCGGCCGTGACCGAGATCAGCGTGCCGGAGCTGTCGCTGGTGGTGCTCGTCGGCATCTCCGGGAGCGGCAAGTCGACGTTCGCGGCCCGGCACTTCGCGCCCACGCAGGTCGTCTCGTCCGACTTCTGCCGGGGCCTGGTCTCCGACGACGAGAACGACCAGACGGCCACGCCCGAGGCCTTTGAGCTGCTCCACCACATCGTGGGCATCCGCCTGAGGCGGGGCCTGCTCACGGTGGTCGACGCGACCAACGTGCAGTGGGAGGCCCGCAAGAAGCTCATCGAGCTGGCCAGATCGCACGACGTGCTCGCCGACGCGATCGTGCTCGACGTGCCGGAGGAGGTGGCCCGCGACCGCAACGCGTCCCGCCCCGACCGGGCCTTCGGCCCCCATGTGATCGCGCGGCAGCGCAAGGAACTGCGCCGGTCGCTCGGCAAGATCGCCAAGGACGGCTTCCGCCGGGTCCACGTGCTGCGCGGCGACGAGATCGACGACGTGACCATCGCGTACGAGAGGGCGTGGACCGACAAGACCCACCTCACCGGGCCGTTCGACGTCATCGGCGACGTGCACGGCTGCCGGGCCGAGCTGGAGTCCCTGCTGGTGAAGCTCGGCTGGGAGGTCGGGCCGGACGGCGCCGTCCACCCCGAGGGGCGTACGGCGGTCTTCGTCGGCGACCTGGTCGACCGCGGCCCGGACACACCGGGCGTGCTGCGGCTGGTCATGAGCATGGTGGAAGCCGGGACCGCGCTGTGCGTGTGCGGCAACCACGAGCAGAAGCTGGTGCGGGCACTCGACGGCCGCAAGGTGCGGGTCGCCCACGGCCTGGAGCGATCGCTGGAGCAGCTCGCCGGCGAGCCGGAGGAGTTCCGCGCGGCGGCCAGGACGTTCATGGACGGTCTCATCAGCCACTACCGTCTCGACGGCGGCAGGCTGGTGGTCGCGCACGCCGGGCTCAAGGAGGCCTACCACGGGCGGGCCTCCGGGCGGGTGCGGGCGTTCGCCCTGTACGGCGACACGACCGGGGAGACCGACGAGTACGGCCTGCCGGTGCGCTACCCCTGGGCGAACGACTACCGGGGGCGTGCCATGGTCGTCTACGGGCACACCCCGGTGCCCGAGCCGGAGTGGGTCAACAACACCATCTGCCTCGACACCGGCGTGGTCTTCGGCGGGCGGCTGACCGCCCTGCGCTACCCCGAGCGCGAGCTCGTCTCCGTCCCGGCCGAGAAGGTCTGGTACGAGCCGGTCCGGCCGCTGGCCGCGGCCACGCCCGCCCGCGACCCCGGCGTGCTGGACATCGGCGACGTGGACGGCACCCGCTTCGTGGAGACGCGGTTCGGCGGCCGGATCAGGATCGCGGAGGAGAACTCCCGCGCCGCGCTGGAGATCATGAGCCGGTTCGCCGTGGACCCGCGCTGGCTGGTCTACCTCCCGCCGACCATGGCACCGCCGGAGACCTCCGCGCTGGAGGGCTACCTGGAGCACCCGGCCGAGGCGTTCGACGAGTTCGCCCGGGCGGGGGTGACCCGGGTGGTGTGCGAGGAGAAGCACATGGGCTCGCGGGCGATCGCCGTGCTGGCGCGGACGCCGGAGGCCGCGGCCCGCCGTTTCGGCGTCGCCGACGGCGCGGCGGGCAGCGTCTACACCCGCACCGGGCGGCCCTTCTTCGACGAGCACATGCCGGAACTGGTGGATCGGCTGCGCGAGGCGGCGGCGCCGCTGTGGGAGGCGCTGGAGACCGATTGGGTGGTGCTCGACTGCGAGCTGCTGCCGTGGTCGGCCAAGGCGGAGGGGCTGATCCGCGACCAGTACGCCTCGGTGGGTGCGGCCGCCCGGGTGGCGCTGCCCGAGGCGGTCGCGGCGCTGGAGATGGCGGCGGGACGTGGCCTGGATGTAGGCGCTCTGCTCGACCGCACCCGCCGCCGTGCCCACAACGCTGCCCGGTTCCGCGACGCCTATGCCCGTTACTGCTGGCCGGTCTCGGGCCTCGACGGCGTACGCCTCGCGCCGTTCCAGGTCCTCGCCTGCGAGGGCAGGGCGACGGCGGTGGAGGAGCCGCACGAGTGGCATCTGAAGACGCTCGGCCTGATGGACTCGCCGCTCGTCACGCCGACCCGCCACGTCTTCGTCTCCCTCGACTCGCCGGAGGAGCGGGAGGCGGCGGTCGCGTGGTGGACGGCGCTGACCGAGGCCGGGGGCGAGGGCATGGTGGTCAAACCGGCCGAGCACCAGGAGGGACGGGTGCAGCCGGGCGTGAAGGTGCGAGGCCGCGAGTACCTGCGGATCATCTACGGCCCCGACTACACCGAGTCGCTCGACGTGCTGCGGCGCAGGTTCACCGGCAGGAAGCGGTCGCTGGCGCTGCGGGAGCACGCGCTCGGCCTGGAGGCGCTGACGCGCCTGGCCGAGGGCGAGCCGCTGTGGCGGATCCACGAGGCGGTCTTCGCCGTCCTCGCACTGGAGTCCGAGCCGGTCGATCCCCGTCTATGAGACGCCGCCTGTGAGACCGGACGGCCCCCGGGCACGGCCTCCCGCTCACGCGACGGGAGCCGTACCCGGGGGCCGGGTTCGGGGCCCTGCACAGGGGCCCTGCTCAGAGAGGGCAGGGCTCAGCGGGACTCGGCCGCGGCGGGCGCGTCCGCTCCGGCGGCGGCCGGCCCAGTAGTCGGCTCGGCCAGGTCCACGCTGTCGCGCAGCCGCACCTGCGGGAGGAACAGCACGGCGAGGATGCCGACGACCGCGATGCAGGCCGAGATCAGGAAGATGTGGCCGGTGGCGTCGCCGTAGGCGGCGCGCACGATGGTGCGGATCGGCTCGGGCAGCGCCCCCATGTTGAGGCTGCCGCCGCCGCTGCTCTGGGACGGGGGCACCGGGATGCCGGCCTTGGCCAGGCCGGTGGCGATGTTCTCGGTGACCTGGTTGGCCAGCACCGCGCCCAGGACCGAGACGCCGATCGTGCCGCCCAGCGAGCGGAAGAAGGTGATCGCGCCGCTCGCGGCGCCCAGCTCGCGCAGGGGGACGGTGTTCTGCACGGCCAGCACGAGGTTCTGCATGGACATGCCGACGCCGGCGCCGACCACCAGCATTCCGGCGCCGACGAGGACCAGCGAGGTCTCGTGGTCGATCGTGGACAGGGCCAGGAACCCGAGGGTGAGCACGATCGAGCCGACGAGGATGTACGGCTTGACGCGTCCGCTGCGCGACACCATCCGCCCCGAGACCGTGGACGACACGAGCACGCCGAACATCATCGGGATCGTGAGCAGGCCCGCCTCGGTGGGGCTGTAGCCGCGGCCGATCTGGAAGTACTGCCCCAGGAAGACCGCGCCGCCGAACATCGCCATGCCGACGGCCAGACTGGCGAGGATCGCGAGGGCCGGGGTGCGCCGCCGGATGACGTGCAGCGGGACGACCGGCTCGCGGACGACGGACTCCACCCAGACGGCGATGCCCAGCAGCACGACCGAGGCGCCGACCATGGCGAAGGTCTGCCAGGAGATCCAGTCGAAGGAGTTGCGGACGAAGGTGACCCAGACCAGCAGGACGCTCACGCCGGCGGCGATGAGGAGCGCGCCGGGGTAGTCCACCGAGGTGCCCGGGCGGCGGACCGAGACGATGTCGAGCGTGCGGTGCAGGACGATCAGCGCGATCGCGGTGAACGGGATCGGCAGGAAGAAGCACCACCGCCAGCCCAGCCAGGACGTGTCGGTGATCAGGCCGCCCAGCAGCGGCCCGCCGACCGTGGCCACGGCCATGACCGCGCCGAGGTAGCCGTTGTACCTGCCCCGCTCCTTCGGGCTGATCATGGCGGCGATGATCACCTGGACCAGAATCTGCAGGGCGCCCATACCCAGGCCCTGGACCGCGCGGAAGGCGATCAGCATCGCCGTGTTCTGGGCGAAGCCGCAGGCCAGCGAGGCGACGAGGAAGATGCCGATGGCGATCTCGAGCAGCAGCTTCTTGCTGAACAGGTCGGCGAGCTTGCCCCAGATGGGGGTCGAGGCGGTCGTGGTGAGCAGGGCCGCGGTGACCACCCAGGTGTACTGCGACTGGGTGCCGTCGAGCGAGCCGATGATCTGGGGCAGCGAGACCGACACGACCGTGCTGCTGATCATCGCGAGGAACAGGACGAGGAGCAGGCCGCTCAGCGCTTCGAGTATCTGCCGGTGGCTCTTGGCCTCCGTCTCCGGCAGCGTGGGTGCGCTCACGCGCAGCCTCCAATCGGATGGGTGAGGACGACTGCATCAAGGTTACATGCCCACTGGGCAACTTTGCGCACTGGGCAATGTTTGAGCGGCTAAGCTGAGCCCACCATGGAGACGACGGCGGGATTGCGCGAGCGTAAGAAGGCCGAGACGCGGCAGGCCATCCACAAGGCCACGCTGCGGCTCGCCGTGGAGCGCGGGCTGGACCACGTCACCGTCGACGACATCGTGGAGGCCGCCAACATCTCGCGCCGGACCTTCTCCAACTACTTCGGCAGCAAGGAGGACGCCCTCCTGTACGGCGAGGAGGAGCGCGTCCGGTCCCTGGTGCGGGCGATCCGCGAACGGCCGGCGGGGGAGTCGGGCTGGCAGGCGCTGCGCGGCGCCGTGCGCGACGAGCTGGAGGACGTGGGTGAGCCCGACCGGGAGTGGGCGGTGCGCACCTCTCTCATCAGGCGCCACCCGTCCCTGCTCGCCCGGCAGCTCGCCAACCACGCCGCGCTGGAACGGGAGCTGGTCCAGGCGATCTCCGACCGCGACGGGGCGGGAGGGCCGGCCGCCGATCTGAAGTCCCGGATCATGGCGGCCGCCTTCCTCGTCGCGTTGCGCATCGCGGCGCACGTCTGGATCGAGGAGCAGGAGGCCCGCCCGCTCTTCCAGATCATGGAGCAGGCCCTCGACGAGATGGCGCGGCCTTTCGGCTGAGCCCGCGGTCTTTCGGCCAGGCTCCCGGCACGCGCCGGGGGCTCGGGCCTCAGCCCGTGAAGGAGCCGGGCCTCAGCCCGTGAAGCGGGCCAGGAGCAGCCCGAGCCTGAGCTCGTGGTGCTCGCGTGGGAGCCGGCCGCCGCGCATGAGGGTCACCAGGCCGTGCAGGGCGGCCCAGAAGGTCTCGGTCAGCGCGCCCAGGTCGTCGTCGCCCGCGTGCGGGCGGACGGCCTCGGCCAGCTCGCCGAAGGCCGCCTGCAGGGCGGGCGGGGCCTGCGGGGTGGCGAACGGCAGCGGGACGGCCTGGTTGAACATCACGTCGTAGAGGGCCGGGTGCCGGTCGGCGAAGGCCACGTAGGCCGCGCCGACGCCGGCGATGGCGCGGCGGGCGTCCGGCGCCGCGGTCCGGGCCGCGCGCAGCTCCACGGCCAGGTCGGCGCAGCCCTCCACGGCGACGGCCGCCATGATCGCATCCTTGCCCTTGAAATGGCTGTAGAGCACGGGCTGGCTGTACTCGACCCGCTCGGCCAGCCGCCGGGTCGTCACCGCCTCCCAACCCTCGGCCTCGGCCAGTTCCCGGGCCGCCGTGATGATCAGCTTCTCGCGCTCGGCGCGCTCGCGCTCCCTGCGCGACTGGATGGACATGCTTGGAACTCTAGCAGCGCTAGCGTTTGTGGCAATGCTCTGCTAGCGTCGTTTTCGTTCCTAGCGCTGCTAGCTCTCGGAGAGAGACATGCTCACCCCCATCGCGTACGGCCTCGCCGTCCTCCTCAACCTGCTCGTCCTGTTCATCGGAGCCCGCTTCCTGCTCGTGCCGCACGCCGCGGCCGCCGGCTACGGCGTTCCGGCCAAGAAGGACGGCGACGTCGCCTATCTCACGATCAAGGGCCTGCGTGACGGGGGCTACGGCCTGCTGGGCCTGGCCCTGCTGGCCTTCGCCGGCGCCCGCGCCGAGGCCTGGTACATGCTGATCGTCGCCCTGCTGCCCCTGGGCGACACCCTGATCGTGCTGCGCAACGGCGGCACCCGGGCGGTCGCGTTCGGCGTCCACTTCGCGACCGCCGTGATCGTTCTCATCGACGCCGCCCTGCTCTTCGCCGTCTGACCCCGGTACCCGTCGCACCACCTCAGTGAAGGACTTCCCAATGTCGCTGGTCGTCCCCCGCTTCGCCGAATCCGTGATCGTGCGCTCCGCCGACGCCGAGGTCATCGGCCGGATCCCCACCACCATCCGGCTGCTGGCCGACAGCAGCGCCACGGGCGGCGCCCTGTCCGCCCAGCGCGTCACCCTCACCGACGGCGCGGACGGCGCCGCTCCCCACCACCACGCCGGCTCCGCCGAGCTGTTCTACCTGATCGACGGCACCGCCCAGCTCCTGACCGGGGACGAGGTCGTCACCGCGGAACGCGGCGACCTCGTCATCGTCCCGCCCGGCCTCGCGCACGCGTTCGCCGCCGCCCCCGGCCGCGACGCCGACATCCTCATCGTCATCACCCCGGGCGTGGAGCGCTTCGAATACTTCCGTCAGCTGGAGCGCATCGCCTACGGCACGCAACCCCCGGAGTCCCTCCTGGAGGTCCAGGAGCTCTACGACAACCACCTGCGCACCAGCTCTGTCTGGAACGCGACCAGGAGCGGGCGGCACTAGCATCACGGCATGGCCCCCACCAAGGCCGACCTCGAGGCGGCCAGGAACGCGACGATCGAGGACGTGCTCGGCTCCGGGCTCGACGTGCTGTTCTGCGGGATCAACCCCAGCCTCTACTCGGCCGCGACCGGTCACCACTTCGCGCGGCCGGGCAACCGGTTCTGGCCCGCGCTGCACCTGTCCGGTCTCGTGCCGCGCAGGCTCGCGCCGTCCGAGCAGCACCTGCTCCCGTCGTACGGGCTGGGCATCACCAACATCGTGGCCCGGGCGACCGCCCGGGCCGACGAGCTGACCCCGGACGAGCTCCGCGAGGGCGGCGCGCGGCTCGCGCGGCTGGTCGCCGAGGTCCGCCCCCGCGTCCTGGCGGTGGCGGGGGTGTCGGCCTATCGCGTCGCCTTCGCGCGCCCCGCCGCCCGGGTCGGCCCGCAGGAGGAGACGGTCGGCGGTACGGCGCTGTGGGTGCTGCCCAACCCCAGCGGGCTGAACGCCCACTGGAGGCTGGAGGCCATCGCGGCCGAGATGACCCGCCTGCGCCCGCTCAATGCCTGACGTATCGGCCGCGGCGGTCAGGGGCGGCCCGCGCCGGGGTCCGCTGAGGCCAGAGGCCGGTCCGCCTGTGCCTCGCGCCCGGCCCGCACCCGTGCGGACAGGAAGCGGGCGGCCTCGTCGAGCGCCTCGTCGGCCTCGTCGAGGTGGCCGAAGTGGTGCTGGAAGACGTGCGGCACCTGCGGCCAGACCCGCAGCGTGACCTCCACCTCGTCCGCGGCCGCCCGCCCCGCGAGCCGGACGGCGTCGTCCAGCAGGAGTTCGTTCGAGCCGGCCTGCACCAGGAGGGGCGGCAGGCCCCGCAGGTCGGCGAACACGGGGCTCGCCAGCGGCTGAGCGGGATCCTGGTCGAGCAGGTAGCGGGTGACGTACGCCTGGATCGCCTCCCGGGTGAAGATCGGGTCGGCGTCCTTCTTCGTGCGCATGCTCTCCCCGCCGAGTGTCAGGTCGACCCACGGGGAGAAGACCACGGCGCCCGCCGGCTGGGGGAGGCCGGCGTCGCGGGCCGCGACCAGGGTGGCGACGGCCAGTCCGCCGCCCGCGGAGTCGCCGGCGAGCACGAGTTCCTCCGGCCGCACGCCCGCGTCGAGCAGTGCCCGGTAGGCGGCGAGCCCGTCGTCCACCGCTGCGGGGAAGGGATGCTCGGGGGCCAGACGGTAGTCCAGGGAGGTCGCCCGCAGCCGGGCACGGCGCGCCAACTGGGCGGCGACTCCCGCGTGCGTGCCTGGCGACCCCACGACGTAGCCGCCGCCGTGGAAATGGAGCATCCGTCCGCGGCCCGTGGCGGTGGCCGGGGTCAGGTCGAGCGCGGGACGGCCGGCGAGCACCGTCTCGTGCGCCGCGACGTCGCCGGGCAGGGGCCGGGAGAGGGCGAGGGCGAATCCGGCGCGCTGCTCCGCCAGGGTCGGATTCGGGTGGACGGGGGCGTTGCGGTGCAGGGCGTCGACGGCCTCGCGCTGGCGGCGGGTCATCCGGACCTCCATGAAGTCGAGGGTGAGAGGATGCATTCCGTGGAATGCACATGTGACCCTAAACTCGATTCCAAGGAAGATGATTCCTTTGAATCAATCATGGGGAAAAAGTGACCGACATCACTCGCGTGTTCACCGACCTCGTCCGCGTCGAGACGCGGCTGTACAACACGGTGAGCGACCGGCTGCGCGCCGAGCACGGCATCGGCCTGGGCCAGTTCGAGTTCCTGGAGATCATTGACAGCCGCCCCGGGTGCCGGGTGCTCGACATCGTGCGCGAGGTGGGGATCACCGTCGGAGCCGTCAGCAAGGCCGTCGACCGGCTCGAGAGCGCGGGCCTGTGCGTGCGCGCGGCGCATCCGGAGGACCGGCGCTCCTCCGTCCTCAGCCTCACGCCGGAGGGCTCCCGGCTCCTGGCCGCGGCCCGCCCGACCCTGGAGAACGAGCTGGCCGCGCACACCGCGGCCGTCCCCGCCGCCGACCTCGCCCGGACCGCCGCGACACTCGCCACCCTGCGCGCGGCGCTGGAGGAGCACCGGCGGGACGAGGCCTGAGCCCCGTCCCGCCGGCTGGGGCGGGCGTCGTCTCAGGAGTGGCCGGGGCGGGACAGGATGCGCCGGGCGACCGGCGGCGGCAGATGCGCCACCTCGCGGTCGTGGAAGGCCACCATGTCCTCGGCGTCGGCGTACAGCTCGGCGACGGCTCTGGCGCAGTCCTCGACGACCCGGGTGTCGGTGATCCGCCGTCCGCCCACATGGGCGCCGATGTCGTCGTACAGGACCTCGTACATCAGGTCCCGCTCGAGGATCAGCAGCTCGGGCAGCGGCGCTCGGCCCTCCAGGTGGCGTACGGACCCGGCGTGCAGCGCCCGTGCCCGCTCACCTGCCCGCGTGCGCGCCGCGAGCAGGACGATCTCCCACTGCAGGTACGGCGTCGGCGGCATCTCGACGATCCGCAGCCGGCGCAGCTCCGCCCGGGGCGGCAGGTCGTCGGCGAAGCGCATCTCGTCCATCAGCGCGAGCGACCGGACCCAGTCTCCGCTCATCATGGCGACCCAGCTCGGGGTGTCGGGCTCGTGGAAGTGCTGGGCGCGTTCCAGCTTCCATACCACGCCCTCGATCCGGCGCAGGTGGTCGTAGAGCTCGGTCCGGTACTCCGGCACGGGAAGCACCTCTCCCGCGGCCTGTCTGACGTGCTCGAACGCTTCTCCGGGCATGAAGTCTCCTTCGGCCGAAGCCGAATCGCTAGTAGGAGCGCGCCAGGCTCAGGCCCGGATCCGGAAACGTGGCGCGCGTGGGTCTTCCGCGGACGTCTGGTGAGTCAGTTCCCCGTCGAGTTGCTGCACACGGCCGTCTCCGTCGCGTCCAGCAGCCTGATCCTGATCTGCCTCGTCCCCGCCGTTCCTTCGCTCTCCTGCACCACCTCGGGTTCTGGCTCGGCCGGCTTCATCTCACCCTCCGTTCGTCGGCGTGGCCGCAGACTCTCCCCCGAGGGCGACATGTCGATCGTTGGCCGCTCCCGATCCGGGGTCAAGGCCCAATTCCGGCACGCTTGTCGGACAGATCGGGCGGGGGCGGCAGCGGGGCCACCTCGCGTTCGAAGAACGGCAGCAGGTCCTCGCCCTCGCCGTACAGGGAGACCAGGGCGGACAGGCAGGGGGAGACGACGCCGGGATCGGTGACCCGGCGGGCGCCGACGGCGGCCCCGATCTCGTCGTAGCGCACCTCATACAGCAGGGCCGGGCCGAAGACCACCAGTTCGGGCAGCGGCGCCCGGGTCTCCAGGGGCGCGACCGCCGAGGCCCCGAGCACCCTGATCTCCTCGCCCGCCGCCACCCGTACGGCGAAGATCTGCGCCTCCCACTGCAGGTACGGAGTCAGGGGCAGCTCGACGACGCGCAGCCGCCGGAACGGGGCCCGCTCGCGGTACATCGCGGTGAGCGGGGCCCGCATCTCCTCGACGAGCTCGACGGCCAGCGCCCAGTCGCCCGCGTCGGCGGCCCGCCAGCTCGGCACGGACGGCTCGTGGAAGTGCTGGGCGCGCTCAAGCTTCCACACCGCCTCCGTCGCGTCGCGGTAGACCTCCTCGAACTCGGCCTGGTAGGCATCCAGCCCCAGGAACTCGCCGTCGGCGGCCCTGACGTCGTCGAACACATCGCTCGGGATCACGGTTCCTCCTCAGCAGTCCGGGCGGCACGGCGCGCTCCCGGGCCGGCTCGGGGCCGCGGGAATCGTCACCGCGGCGGCGAGGCGGAGGCGCGGCAGCGCGGTCCCGGCGACGAGCGGCGCGGCGTACGCGGCGGAGTCGCCGTACAGGGTCCGGCAGCCGGGTTCCGGCAGCCACCCAGGTCCCCGGTGCCTGACAGATCACGCCCTGCTGCGGGTGGCCCGGGCGGCGCCTCGCTGCGCTGCACCCGTGGGGAACTCCTCGCAGGCGCGGATTTTCCGCAGGATCTCCGCAGGGTCCGAAATCGCCGCCCCGTCCGCGAAAATTCCTCGCAGGCTCGCGTTTTCCGTGGGGCCCGAAACCCCACACACGACGATTCCCCGCAGGCTCGGGATTTCCGCGGGACCCGGGAAAAAGGCCCATCGCTCCGCCGCGGTCTCCTTCCGCGCCTTGCGATGCACCCACCTGGATTGCCGCTGGTGACGGGCGGTTTCTGTCAGGCACTCCGGGGCCTGCCTCAGGTCGAGTTCCCCTGGCTGAAGGCCGTCGTCTCGATCTTGTCCAGCCTGCGGATCACGATCTCGGCCGCGGGCTCGGCCGCTTCCTCCGGCTGGGTCTGGTTTTGCTCTTGAGGGGTCATCGAGCACCTTCTGTTGTGGATTGTTGGTGCGGACCTCGCGCGAGAAAACACCTAAATGTTCGGATGTCGCACATGATCGGTCAAGTCCCTTTATGTGACTCGGCCGATCTCCGCTGCCTTCCACAGACCGGGCAGTCCGGGCGGGAGGGATGCCGGACCCAGACATGCTGGTCCGGTGCGATGAGGTTCAATCCGACGACCGTCCCGGTGGCGGGCTCGGGCACTCCGGTGATCAGCGAGATCACCGCGTGGGCGACCAGGTGGCCCGAGACGCCGGCCGAGGCGGCGACCACGCCCGGTCCTCCGAGGTCCACCGGAAGACCCGGTCTGCGGCGGCGCGCCTCGCCTGCGGCCAGGCACTCGTAACAGGCGCCGCGTCCGGGGGCGAAGACGCCCACGGTCACGAGGGGCCCGTTGTAGCCTCCGCCCACCCACGGCACGCCGGCGCGCGCGCAGATCCGGTTGGCCCAGATCCGGATGCCGGGCTCCCTCGGCTCGTCGGCGCACAGCGCGAGGACGTCGGCGCCCGCCACGACGGACAGCAGGTCCGCCTCGCTGCCGATCGCCCGTCGCTCGCCGGTGACCTCGATGTCGGAGTTCAGCCGGCGCAACCTGCCGACGGCGGCGTCCACCTTGGCGCGGCCGAGGTCGTCCTCCGTGTACAGGACCTGCCGGTTCAGGTTCGACAACTCCACCACGTCGGCATCGACGCAGTGCAGGCGGCCGACGCCGGAGGCGGCGAGCGCCTGCGCGGCGTGGCTCCCGGTGCCGCCGAGGCCCAGCACCACGACCCGGGCGGCCCGGAGCCGCACCTGCGCGTCCCACCCCTGCCGTCCCGGCGCGAGGTCGACCTGATGGAAGAACGCCTGGCTCCTGTCGTACCGCTCGCGCTCCCGTTCGCTGAGCTCCCCGGGTATCGGGGCCGAGGCGTCCTCCACATGTCCCGACGCGATGAGGGCGGCGACGATCCGCGACGCTTGGATCGCGGAAACGCCGGGCAGCCGCCGGCACACGGCCTCCACGACGTCGGCGGGGGACCGGGTGCCGTCCATCAGGGTGAGCGCGGCCCACGCGCCACCCGTCGGATCGCTGATCTCGGTGGCCAGCCCGTAGATCTCGCCCCCGATGCGCACCGTTCCGTCATCGAAGCGGTGTGGTTCGTGCTTCCGCTTGACCCGTGGCAACAGCACGTGTCCCGGTTCCCCTCGGCAGACGTCGACGCGGTCCTACCGAGAAGTCATCACCTGGGGCTCCAATTCGCAAGACCCGGATGCCTGTGCCGGAGCCGTGCCGGATGTCAGTGCCGCGTGTGGTGCCGATGATGACGCCGGTGGTGGCCCAGGCCGAGCACCGCCTTCACCAGCAGCGCGACGAGCAGGAGCTTGAACACCAGGAACGGCGGCCACATCGGCCCGGCCGCCAGGAAGACGACCGCGGCCACCGGGATGAGGAACACCGCCGGATGCGGGCGCCGGCCGTGCCGCCGCGGGACCATCCCGTGCCCCCAGTTGCCGTGTGCCCAGTTGCCGTGTGCCCAGTTCGGGCCGCCGACGGGCCGGAAGGGGCCGCCCGGGCCGTACGGCCCGGGGTGCGCGCTGACCGGAGAGCCCGGGAAACCGGGCACGCCGGCGGACGGGAAGCCCGGGTGCCACGGGCCTCCGGCCCGCGCGTCGCCGGCCCGGCGGCCGCCCCAGGTGCCGCCCGGCGCACCCCCCGTCCAGGCGTCGCCCTGCCACGCGCCGGGCAGGTCGGCGGTCACCCGCCGCAGGTCCTCGGCCCTGCGCGCCGAGAGCGTCGCGTCGAGGCGCTCGTCGAGCTCCTCGCGGGTGATGCGGCCCTGCGCGAACGCGTCGTGCAGGAGCCGCGTCACCTCGTCGCGCTCCCGGTCGCCGATCCGCAGCCCGCCGTGCGCCGGACCGCTCGGCGGGGTCTGGCCCGCCGAGCCGGAGTCCGGCGTCTCGCCGCCGCGGGAGGCGTGTGCGCCGCCTGCGGCGGCGGGCTCGTCGGGGGAGACCATCGTCATTCCTCCACAGGGTCGCCGTCGGCGAGGATCTGGTAGAGCCGCCGCCTGGTCTCGGTCAGGACCTGCCTCGCCTGCCTGACCTGCCCGTCGCTGCCCGAGTGGGCGATCTGGAACAGCGCGGACGCCGCCTGCCTGGACAGATCGAACAGCTCGTGGACGTTGTCGCCGATGTCCGGCGTCATCTCCTCCCAGGGCGCCCTGACCTCGTCCCCGTGCTCCTCGACGTAGGCGCGGCCGGCCTCGGTGAGCTGGAACGTCTTGCGCCCGTCGGTCTCCTCCGCGCGCACCAGGCCCTCGTCGGTGAGCTGCTGCAGCGCCGGGTAGACCGCGCCCGGGCTGGGCTTCCACCCGCCCTGGCTGCGCTCGGCGATCTCCTGGATGATCTGGTAGCCGTTGCGCGGCTCCTCGGCGAGCAGGGCGAGGATAGCCGCCCGTACGTCACCGCGCTTGGCCTTCCTGGGCCGTCCGAAGCCCCGGGCGCCGAACGGGAAGTTGCCGCCCGCCCACGGCGGCCCGAACGGGCCGGGCCCGAAGCCGCCCCAAGGGCCGCGCCCCCGCATGCCGCCCCTGTGCCGGTGCTCGTGAGGGCCCCCGCCCTCGTGATGTTCCTGGTGCCACATGGCCGCCCCCTTCAAGAGCGCCTCGCGCATCGCGCGCCGCATCTCGTGTCTCAACCGGTGCTCGAACCCTGTGCGGGCCCAGGGCCCGCCGACCGCGTGTGCCGAACTCATCGCAGTGCCCCCTTCTGGTTGCCGATTCGTCTGGTTCACGATCCGTTCTCGATGCCTCAACGATATATCGCGATCGTTCTCCCAGCAATGCCTCGGTAAGAGTGACATAGCTCACGCGGAAGTTTTTCGAGTACGGGGAACAGGCGCTGAGACCGTAGCGTTACCTCTCACGAAGACGGGATCGTTCTGCTCTGAGAGGGCTGGGGGGTGCTCTTGGAGCGGGACGATCCCGTCTTTGTCGTTCCGGCCGAGTGGTTCCGGCGCCGCCGCACGGCACGTTTCCGGACGCCGGAGTCCCGTGGCACGTTCCCGCCGCGATCGCGCGGCCCGGAGCCGACACGTGTCCCGGCGGGTGGGTGCTTCGCGGAATTTGTCGGTGCTTTGCCGTACAGTCTCAAAGCGTGATCTTGTCATGATGGGGCACTCGCACGCCCTCAGCGGGGCGGCGGTGTGGCTGGCGGTGGCGCCGGCCCTGGTGGCGCTGCCGGACGCGTTGGGACATCCGGAGCTGGCGACGATGACGGGGCCGATCCTGACCCCGCCCGAGCTCGTCGCGGGCGCCGTGGTGTGCGCGGGCGCGGCCATGCTGCCCGATCTCGACCACCCCAGTGCCACGATCGCCCAGACGTTCGGGCCGGTGACCTGGCTGCTCAGCAAGGGCGTGAACTTCGTGAGCGGCGGGCACCGGCACGCCACCCACTCGCTGCTGTTCAGCGTCCTGGCCGGAGTGGGCGCGCACCTGCTCGGCGACCGCTACGCCATCGGCCGTGACATCCTGGTCGTGCTGATGATCGGCCTCGCGATCCGCGCCGTGGGCATCGGCGTGCCCGGCAAGACGCTCACCTCCGCGATCGTGAACGTGGGGCTCACCGCGGGGCTGTTCCTCACCTTCATGACGCTCGGGGTCACCTACTCCTGGCTCGGGCTCGCCATCGGGGTCGGCTGCCTGGTGCACGTGATCGGCGACTGCCTGACCGAACGCGGCTGTCCTGTCTTATGGCCGATCCAGGGGCGCTGGCTCCTGCCGTGGGACATCGGCATCAAGACCGGCAAGGCCTTCGAGAAGCAGTTCCTCGGCCCCGCCCTGTCGATCGTGGTGATCGCGCTGTTCTGCCTGCGGCTGATGCCCGCCTGAGCCGGGACGCGCCCGCGTCGGCGCGTCCGTACGAACTTCCCGAAAGCCGGAAAATCCCCCTGTTTGCCGACGTCAACCCTATGAGCGTCGGCCTACCCGTTAGTAACTTGATGTCGAGATATCTTGAGGGATATCTTGATGTCGAGACATCCGTCGAGCCGCACAGGTTAGGGCAACCTAATTGTCAGGAGTGTCCCGTGCGTGCGGGAGGATGCACACGAAACCTGTGACAAGCCCGGAACCTGGGGAGGCGAACTTCGTGTCCGCGAACAGCTTCGGCAGCCGTGACACGCTGCGCGTCGGTGACGCGTCATACGAGATCTACCGGCTGGACGCCGTCGAGGGGTCGGCGCGCCTCCCGTACAGCCTCAAGATCCTGCTGGAGAACCTGCTCCGCACCGAGGACGGCGCGAACATCACCGCCGACCACATCCGTGCCATCGCGGGCTGGGACCCGAAAGCCCAGCCGAGCGTCGAGATCCAGTTCACCCCCGCCCGCGTGATCATGCAGGACTTCACCGGCGTTCCCTGCGTGGTCGACCTCGCCACCATGCGCGAGGCCGTACGCGACCTGGGCGGCGACCCGGCGAAGATCAACCCGCTCGCGCCGGCCGAGATGGTCATCGACCACTCGGTCATCGTCGACTTCTTCGGTCACCCCGACTCCTTCCAGCGCAACGTCGAGCGGGAGTACGAGCGCAACCGCGAGCGCTACCAGTTCCTGCGCTGGGGCCAGACGGCGTTCGACGAGTTCAAGGTCGTCCCGCCGGGCACCGGCATCGTCCACCAGGTCAACATCGAGCACCTGGCCCGCGTGGTCATGACCCGCGACGGCAAGGCCTACCCGGACACCTGCGTGGGCACCGACTCCCACACCACGATGGAGAACGGCATCGGCGTCCTCGGCTGGGGCGTCGGCGGCATCGAGGCCGAGGCCGCGATGCTCGGCCAGCCGATCTCGATGCTGATCCCGCGGGTCGTCGGCTTCAAGCTGACCGGCAAGCTGCCGGCCGGCGCCACCGCGACCGACCTCGTGCTCACGATCACCGAGATGCTGCGCAAGCACGGCGTGGTCGGCAAGTTCGTGGAGTTCTACGGCGAGGGCGTCTCCAGCGTGCCGCTGGCCAACCGCGCCACGATCGGCAACATGAGCCCCGAGTTCGGCTCCACCTGCGCCATCTTCCCGATCGACGGCCAGACCGTCGACTACCTCAAGCTCACCGGCCGCTCGCCGGAGCAGGTCGCGCTGGTCGAGGCGTACGCCAAGGAGCAGGGCCTGTGGCTCGACCCCTCGGCCCCCGAGCCCGTCTTCAGCGAGTACATCGAGCTCGACCTGTCGACCGTCGTCCCGTCGATCGCCGGGCCCAAGCGCCCGCAGGACCGCATCCCGCTGTCGGACGCCAAGTCGGCCTGGCGCGCGGCGGTCCGCACCTACGTCACCGAGGACAGCATCGAGGGCCCGACCGACGAGGCGTCCGCCGAGTCGTTCCCGGCCTCCGACTCTCCGGCGATCACGCACGGCGGGGCGGGCGACGCGCCGCACGCCGTCCGGCGCAACGGCGAGCGCCCGCACCGGCCCACGCCGGTGACGCTGTCGGACGGCACGTCCTTCGAGATCGACCACGGTGTCGTCACGATCGCCGCGATCACCTCCTGCACGAACACCTCCAACCCGTACGTCATGCTCGGCGCGGCCCTGCTGGCGAAGAACGCGGTGGACAAGGGCCTGTCGCGCAAGCCGTGGGTGAAGACCTCGCTCGCCCCGGGCAGCCAGGTCGTCACCGGCTACTTCGAGCGCTCCGGCCTCCAGCCGTACCTCGACAAGCTGGGCTTCAACCTCGTCGGCTACGGCTGCACCACCTGCATCGGCAACTCCGGCCCGCTGGAGCCGGAGATCTCCGCCGCGGTCCAGGAGAACGACCTCGCGGTCACCGCCGTGCTGTCGGGCAACCGCAACTTCGAGGGCCGGATCAACCCCGACGTCAAGATGAACTACCTGGCCTCGCCGCCGCTCGTCGTGGCGTACGCGCTGGCCGGGACCATGGACGTCGACCTGAACAACGAGCCGCTCGGCGTCGGCTCCGACGGGCAGCCGGTCTTCCTCAAGGACATCTGGCCCGCGCCCGAGGAGGTCGCGGCGGTGGTGTCGGAGTCGATCAGCCAGGACATGTTCCAGCGCGACTACGCGGACGTGTTCAAGGGTGACGAGCACTGGCAGTCGCTGCCGATCCCGACCGGCGACACCTTCGAGTGGGACCCGGAGTCGACGTACGTCCGCAAGGCGCCGTACTTCGACGGCATGCCCGCCAAGCCCGAGCCGGTCACCGACATCCGGGGCGCCCGGGTCCTGGCCAAGCTGGGCGACTCGGTCACCACCGACCACATCTCGCCCGCGGGCTCGATCAAGGCCGACACTCCGGCGGGCCGCTACCTGCGCGAGCACGGCGTCGAGGTCAGGGACTTCAACTCCTACGGCTCCCGCCGCGGCAACCACGAGGTGATGATCCGCGGCACGTTCGCCAACATCCGGCTGCGCAACCTGCTGCTCGACGGCGTGGAGGGCGGCTACACCCGCGACTTCACCACGGGCGGGGAGCAGGCGTTCATCTACGACGCGTCGCAGAACTACCAGGCCGCCGGCATCCCGCTGGTCGTCCTGGCCGGCAAGGAGTACGGCTCCGGGTCGTCGCGTGACTGGGCGGCCAAGGGCACCGCGCTGCTCGGCGTGCGCGCCGTCATCGCCGAGTCGTACGAGCGCATCCACCGGTCGAACCTGATCGGCATGGGCGTGCTGCCGCTGCAGTTCCCCGAGGGCGAGAGCGCCGACTCGCTCGGCCTGACCGGCGAGGAGACCTTCGACATCGTCGGTGTCGAGGAGCTCAACACCGGTGCGACCCCCGCCACCGTGACCGTGCGGGCCGGGGACGTCGAGTTCCAGGCCGTGGTGCGGATCGACACGCCCGGCGAGGCGGACTACTACCGCCACGGCGGCATCATGCAGTACGTCCTGCGCTCCCTGCTCGCCAAGAGCTGAGAGGCTCGCCAAGAGCTGACGAGGCACATGACGCGCTGACAGCGCGCCCGCCGTGAACCGGCGGCCCGGTCGATCACCGGGCCGCCGGTCCGGCGCCGCGCCGAGGCCGGAAACCACGGGCCGCAGAAGGCCCGAGTCCTCCCCGCGTTCAAGGCGTTCCGAGCGGCTCGCCTACGCTCTGATGAGATGGCTCAGGACGACGCGCATCTTCTCGAGCGTGGACTCCTCCACCCAGCCGATCCTCCTGGTCAGCCGCTGCACGGAGAGGGCGCGGAACTGCTCCACCATCGCCCAGCTCTGCTTCTCCAAACCCGTGCCCGGGGCGATCTCTACATGGCTGGGCCAGCCGCGTTCGGTGCTGGTCAGCGGCACGGTGAACACCAGGCCTATGCGCACGTCGTTGACCGCGCGGCCGCTCATGACCACCATCGGCCTCGGCCCGCCCTGCTCTCGGCCGGTCGGTTGGCCGTAGTCGGCCAGCCAGAGGTCACCGCGCGTTATCCGCATCGTGCTCCTTCGGGGGCAGGTGGGAGGACCAGTCCTCCGGCTCGAGACCGTCTGGAGCGGCGCCGTCGAGGAGGGCTGTCTCCGCCAGGTAGTCAGCCCAGCCCTCGGGGTCCTCTCGCCGGGTCCGCTCGACCGCTGCTCGCATCTCCTCCCAGAACTTCTTGTGTTCGTATTCGGCGACGGCGTCGTCGATCACTGCTGTCATGGGTCTGCCTTCCTGCTTGGCGATCGCCGCGAGCTTGTCGCGAGTAAGAGCGCTGACCCGGATCGTCGTGTGGCGTTGCTCGCTCCCCATACGGCGAGGCTACGATCCTGTCTACAAAAAGCGCTATGGCCATGTCGCTATGCGGGAGTCTACGAAGGCTCTGATTACTCTCGCAACATATTTCAATTACTGACGGTGATTGTCCGAGTTCCTGGGCCGGATAACCGGTTGCCGTGCGCGACGGGGGCACCGCTAGGGTCCCGCGCATGGATCACGACGTGGCGTTGCTGCTCATCGGGGGAGTGGCCGTCTTCATCGGGGCGGTCGTGCAGGGCGGGGTGGGGTTCGGGCTCGGCCTGGTGGCCGCACCCCTGATCACGCTGCTCGACCCCTCGGTCATGCCGGGGGCGGTCCAGGTCGTCAACATGGCGATGCCGCTGTTCACCCTGGCCAGGGAGTGGCGCAGGGCCGAATGGCGGGGAGCGGGATGGGCCCTGCTGGGCCGGCTGCCGGGCAGCGCGATCGGCGCCCTCGTGGTCGTCTACGTGAGCACGGCGACGCTCGGCGTGCTGGTCGGCGTGATGGTGCTGGTCGCGGTCGTGCTGACGGCCCGCGCCGTGTCCGTGCCGCGCAACGGCGCGACGCTGACGGCCGCCGGATTCCTCTCGGGGATCACCGGCACGGCCACCGGGATCGGCGGCCCACCGATCGCCCTGGTCTACCAGAGCGCCCGCGGCCCGCAGATCCGGGCGACGCTGGCGATGTTCTTCTGCGTGAGCGCCGCACAGTCGCTCGTCATCCTCGCCGCCCTCGACAGGCTCCCGGGGCGCGCCCTGGCCGCGGGGGCGGCACTGGTGCCCTTCGTCCTGCTCGGCTTCGCGGCCTCGGGGCCCCTGCGCCGCTACCTCGACGGCGGGCGGGTCCGCACGGCCGTCCTGGCGGTGGCCGCGGTCTCCGCCTGCGCGCTGCTCGGGCAGAGCCTCGCCCACTGAACCACTCCACCGGACTCGCGCACTGAGCACGCCGCCTCGCCGCGGTTGCCCGAGCGCCGTGGCCCCGGCCGGGACTGGACAGGTCCTCCCAAGATCGGCACTCTTGGTGTCCTCACACGGAGGGGGACCACGGACCGCCTCCCGGTTACGGCATTGCGCAGCCGGGCCAGCCAGTGCAGCCGGGCCAGCGGTCCAACCCGTTCAGCCGTCGCAGCGGCCTTACGGGCCGCCCCCGGGTCACGCCGGGTAGTCGTACGGCCGGAGGCGGGCCGCGGAATCGGGTCAGGCGGACGACTCCCGCAGCCGTTCGACCCGGACGCCGCGCAGGAGCAGCTCGGCGGTCGCCGCGGCGGCGACCAGGCAGGCGGCCAGGGCGGCGGCGGCCACGAGGACGACCGGGCCGGGGACGATCGCGTAGGCGAGCGCCGGCGTCAGCGGCGGCTCGGCGAACTCGGGCACCCGGGGCAGGGCCACGTGGGCGGCCGTCACGCCCGCGAGCACGCCGGTGACGGCCGCCCACGTCAGCGTCACGGCCTGCTCGATGAGCAGGGAGCGCCGCAGCGGGCCGACGCGGGCCCCCGCCGCCTCCAGCGCGGCCAGTTCCACAGTGCGCCGCCGCGCGGCCGCGTACAGCGCCAGGACGGCGCGGCCGAGGGCGAGCAGGGCGGCGGCGCCCGCCGCCACGACGAGCAGGATCAGCGCGAGACCCGGCCCCTCGCTCGCGTATCCGGTCCGCAGTCCGGCGGTGGTGCGGGTGGCCAGGACCGGCACCCCGGCGGCCCGCAGGCCCGCGAGGACCGCGCCCGCGCGGCCGGGCGCCGCCCAGATCTGGAACTCGGCTTTGTCCGAGTTCCCGTACGCGGCCCTGTCGGCCAGTTCGATGTCGACCACCCCGCCGACGGCGTCGAGGCCGGGCACGGCGGCGGCGGCCACGGCCGGGACGTAGCCGGAGGCGAAGCGGCCGTCCAGGCCGGGCAGCTTCCGGTTGCCCGGCGTCCCGTTGGTCAGGGCGGGCAGCGGATCGGGGAACGTGGCGGGCACGGCCGCGCCCGCGCCGCCGGCCGCCCCGGCCCAGGGGGACATCGACAGGACGAGCCCGGCCTGCCCGGCAGCGGCGGGCCGCCACCTCGCCCTGTCGGTGAGGCCCGCGTCGACGGCGGTCCAGTGGCCGTCCCGCCGCACGTCCAGCCGAATGACGCCCAGGTCGCCCGGCGGGTGCTCGAAGTCGGCGGTGCCGGTGGGCGTCGACTCGACGCGCAGCCCGCGCAGCTCGCAGGTCGCCGTACGGCACGCCGCGGGCAACCCCCACTCGTAGACCGTCCGCCCGTGCTCGGGCCGGGCGAGGGGGAGCACCGCGGGCTGGTCCTGCCCCGGCACCCGCACGTTCGCGAACAGGACGACCGTCCAGCCGGGAGGGATGTCGCCCACGGCG
Organism: Microbispora sp. NPDC046973; assembly: GCF_040644495.1. Classification (NCBI taxonomy): domain Bacteria; kingdom Bacillati; phylum Actinomycetota; class Actinomycetes; order Streptosporangiales; family Streptosporangiaceae; genus Microbispora; species Microbispora sp. NPDC046973. The sequence continues at coordinate 224,343 of NZ_JBEYWQ010000010.1, forward strand.
AGGCGGGCCCGGATGCGGTCGCCGGTGAGCGGCACGCGGGGAGCCACGGGGGCCGTCAGCCGCGGCATCAGATCCTCCAGCGCGTAGCCTCCCGCGTACGACGGACGCCACAGCGCGACGGCGGCGAACCTCGCGCGGTCGGTCGCCAGCATGACGGGCGGCCCGGGCAGGCGGATGACCGGCGCGCTGCCGGGGATGCCGGCCGACACCCGCCGCAGCGTCGCGGCGTCCCCGGCCCGCACCACGAACACGGTCTCCGCGCCGTTGTGGACGCGGGCCACCTCGGCGAAGTTGCGCGAGGTCACCGACCACGCGGCGACGGCGAAGACCGCCAGGCCCAGCCCCGCGCCGAGTACGATCACCGTGCTGCCGGTGGCGCTCCCACGGGCGATCTGGCGTACGGCGAGGAAGGGCGCGATTCCGCCCCGCGAGCGGGTGAGCCGGAACAGCGCGGCGCACGCGAGCGGCAGCAGGCGCCGCGCGAGCAGCGCGAACGCCACCGCGAGCAGGCCGGGCGCGAGCAGGGCTCCCGTGTTCTGGGCGGCGGCGCCGCCGAGGGGGCCGCCGGCGAGCAGTTCGACGAGCCCGACGCCGGCGAGGGCGAGCACCACGGCCTCGGGGATCCAGGTGCGGCGCCGGGCGCGCGGGGTGCGCCGCCACTGCTCGACCACGGGCCGTGTGACGGCGCTCCACGCCGCCGCGGCGGCGGCAAGGAGCCCGCCCGCGACGGCGGCCGGGCCGTAGAGCGCGGTCGGCCCGTCCAGCGTGACGGGCACGTCCGCGCGCAGGAACTCGCCGGCCAGCCGCGCGGCCACCGCCCACGCGGCGGCCAGGCCGAGCGGCAGGGCGGCCAGCAGCAGCACCACGGGTTCCGACAGGCCGAACGCCCACATCCGCGCGGTGCTCAGGCCGCGCAGCCGGGCCAGGGCGGTCTCCGGGGCGCGGGCGGTGACGAGGTCGCGCACGGTGAGGAACAGCAGCAGCCAGCCCAGCGCCGCGAGTTGCAGGGTCACGAGGGTCACCGGCACCGACAGCGAGTCGATCTGGCCGCGGATCCGCGCGAGCGTGTCCTCCATGTGGGTGAAGACCGTGACGGCGTCCCCGCTGCGCCCCATGCCCGCCAGCCGGGCGTGCGCCGACTCCAGCCCGGCCAGATCACCGCCGGTGATCAACCGCGGGTCGGTGTAGACGATCGCGTACCCGGTCCAGGCGTTCCCCGCGGCGGCGTCGGCGGCGCTCGCGCCCGTCGGCAGGCCCGACAGCGCCTGCGTCCGCGGAACCGTGAGGAGCGGGTCGCCGTTCCCTTCGCGCACCCCGGCCGTCTGGGGGAACAGGTTGCGGCCGAACCAGAACGGGTCGCCGGGGTCGGGCCGGTAGATCCCCACCACGCGCAGCGGCACGAGGCGTTCCTCGCCGTTCTCCCGCGTCGTGATCGAGGTCAGTTTCACGCCCGCGCCGACCCGGAACCCGGACGCGCGGGTCACCATGATCTCCATGGCCGCGCGCGGGCAGCGGCCCGCGAGCAGCGTCACGTGGCCGCACTGACCCTCCTGCCACATCAGCGGGTAGGTCTTCTTGCCCCGCGGCTCGGGGCTGAGCAGTTCGGCGCCGGGGACGGCCGGCCGCAGGTACGGCGCGGACACCCGGCGGGCGAGATCGCCGGCGTCGCCGCGCACCGACGTGACGCGCCAGCCCCGGTGGTCGGGAGGGGCGGCGTCCAGGGCCTCGCGGAGCACGGCGGTGCGCGCCGCCTGGGCGTAGAGAGGGCCGAGGGACGCGGCGGCCACCGTGACGGCGGCCACGACGAGAAGCGCGAGCGACAGCCACCGGCGCTGCCACAGGCCGCGGAGGATCATTCGCCGGCCCTTCGCAGGATCACGCCGTCGCGCAGCGGCTCGACCCGGGCCATCGATCCCGGTGGCAGCAGTTCGTGATATTCGGGCGGAAGCTGGACCGCGCCCTCGCGCCCGATCACCACGAAGTCCTCGCCGTCCCTGCCCTCGGCCCCGATCCGCCCGTCCCTGATGGTGACCGTACGGCTCATCGCCTCGCCGACCCGGGGATCGTGGGTGACCACCACGGACGTGGGGCCCATCTCCTTGATCAGCTCGACCACGGCACGGCCCGACTCGGCGTCGAGCTGACTGGTGGGCTCGTCGGCGAGCAGCAGGCGGGGCCGGTTCGCCAGCGCGATCGCGACGGCGAGGCGCTGCTGCTCGCCGCCCGACAGCAGCCCGGCCGGGCGGTCCCGCACGGAGGCGAGGCCGACCCGCTCCAGCAGCTCGCCCGCCGGCCGCCGGGCCCGCCGCCGTACGGCCCGCTGGGCGAAGGCGACGTTCTGCGCCGCGGAGGCGTACGGGATGAGGTTGCGGGCCGGATTCTGCAGGACGACGCCGATGTGGGCGGCACGCAGCCGATCGAGCGCGCGCGGGCCGAGTTTGCCGACCTCGGCGCCGCCCAGCCACAGCCGTCCCGCGCTCGGCCGCAGCAGCCCCGCGAGCAGCCACAACAGGGTGGACTTGCCCGCACCCGAAGGCCCGAGCAGCGCCACGCTCTCGCCGTCCTCCACGACCAGATCGATGTCGCGCAGCGCGACGACCTCGATCTCCCTGGTCTTGTAGATCTGCACGACACCGTCGCAGCGCACGGCGACGTTCGCGGCGACATGCGCGGGCGCGGTCACCGGAGCGGTCACCGCCGGCTCACCGCCGCCCGCAGTTCGACCACGCGGTCGCACCGGCCGGCCACCTCCGGATCGTGGGTGGCCACGACCAGGGCGGCGGGCGACGCGAGCAGGGCCTCCAGTACCAGCGCCCGGTTGACCTTGTCCTGCTCGGCCGTCGGTTCGTCGGCCAGTAGCACCCGCGGGCGGAGCGCGAGGGCCCGGGCGACCGCCACCCGCTGCTGCTGGCCGCCGGACAGCTCCTCGACGAGGTGCTCGGCGTAGGCCGTGAGCCGCATGCGCGCCAGCGCCTCGGCCGCCTCGGCCCCGGCCTCCCGGGCCGTGCGGCCGGCGGCGCGCAGGGCGACCTCCACGTTCTCCGCGGCGGTCAGCAGCGACAGCAGGCCGTAGGACTGGAAGACCAGCGCGGTCTCCCGGCGCAGGCCGGGGTGCTCGCCGAGCGGCACGCCGCCGGCCAGCACGCGGCCGGCGGCGGGCTTCAGCAGGCCGCCGAGCGTGGTCAGCAGGGTGGTCTTCCCCGAGCCCGACGGGCCGACGAGGGCGACGCGCTCGCCCGGCGCGATGTCCAGCGACAGGTCGCGCACGACCTCGCGGCCGCCGGCGCGGCAGCTCAGCGACTGGCAGGACAGGACGGGCTGGGGCATCACCGGCCTCCGCATCGCCGGCCCCGCCGCCGTACGCGCGGGGCGTCCCTGCCGACAGTAGGAGTCCCGGGATCACGAACGTGTCACGATCAATCGATCGAGCCGGGCGGGACGTAACGCCGTCCGATGTCGATCGTACGTTTCTTCATTGTTACCGCAGACAACAAACGTTACCGTCCTGTGTCTTTCACCACCTGGGCTTTGGGCTTACGTTGTCTCAAACAACATTCCCTGGAGCGGTGAACGCCGTGACCCGGCCCCTGCCGTACCGGGTGGCCAAGGTGCCTACAGCCCACCAGATCTGCCCAGACGGCGGGAAGGGGCACCGGCTCGGCCGCACCCCCTCATAGACCCCCAGTCAAAGAAAGGACCCACGCATCATGCGCAAGGGGATCCTCAGCATCGGCGCCGCCGCCGCGGCGCTCACCCTCGGTCTCACCGCCTGCGGGGGCGAGAGCGGTGACACCTCCGCGCAGACCAGCGGCGCCCCCTCGGCCGCCGCCGGTGACGCCAAGCCCGGCAAGATCGGCGTCATCCTGCCGGACAGCAAGTCCTCCGCCCGGTGGGAGACCGCCGACCGCAAGTACCTGGAGGAGGCGTTCAAGACGGCGGGCGTCCAGTACGACATCCAGAACGCCCAGGGCGACAAGACCGCGTTCCAGACGATCGCGGACCAGATGATCACCAACGGCGCGACCGTCCTGATGATCGTCAACCTCGACAGCGGCACCGGCAAGGCCGTGCTGGACAAGGCCAAGTCGCAGGGCGTCGCGACGATCGACTACGACCGCCTCACGCTCGGCGGCAGCGCCTCCTACTACGTGTCGTTCGACAACACGGCGGTCGGCAAGCTGCAGGGCGAGGGCCTGGTCAAGTGCCTGACCGACAAGAAGGCCGACAAGCCGATCGTCGCCGAGCTGAACGGTTCGCCGACCGACAACAACGCCACGCTGTTCAAGCAGGGCTACGACAGCGTGCTGCAGCCGAAGTACGACTCCGGCGACTACAAGAAGGGCCCGGACCAGTCGGTTCCGGACTGGGACAACACCCAGGCCGGCACGATCTTCGAGCAGATGCTGACCCAGGAGCCGAAGATCGCCGGTGTCCTCGCCGCCAACGACGGCCTCGGCAACGCCGCGATCTCGGTGCTGAAGAAGCAGAAGCTGAACGGCAAGGTCCCGGTCACCGGCCAGGACGCCACCGTGCAGGGCCTGCAGAACATCCTCGCCGGCGACCAGTGCATGACGGTCTACAAGGCCATCAAGAAGGAGGCCGACGCCGCCGCGCAGCTCGCCGTCTCGCTGGCCAAGGGCGAGCAGCCGCAGGCGAGCGGCACGGTCAAGGACACCGAGGGCAACCGTGACGTTCCCTCCGTGCTGCTGGAGCCCCAGGCCATCTACTTCGACAACGTCAAGGACGTCGTGGCCGACGGCTTCGTGACCAAGGACGAGCTGTGCACCGGCGAGTTCGCCGACAAGTGCACCGAGGCCGGCATCAGCTAAGCACATCCATCCACCGGGTGCGTACGGCGACGCGGACCCCCTGAGCGGGTGACGTGCTGAGCCGCGACGAGCACCGTGCGGGGCGCGCCGTCTCAAAGGCGCAGTCCTGAGACGACCTGTCCGTCCGGAGGGACACAGGGCGCCCCGCACCGCCCGGAGCGACGAGAGGCGGCCCGGAGAACGGCGCCGTACCGGCCCCATCGATCTACGGAGTAGCCCATCGTGTCCCAGGGACCGATCCTGGAACTGCGCGGCATCAACAAGAGCTTCGGCCCCGTGCAGGTCCTTCACGACGTCGCCTTCTCGGCCTACCCGGGTGAGGTGACAGCACTCGTCGGCGACAACGGCGCCGGCAAGTCGACGCTGGTCAAGTGCATCGGCGGCATCCACCCGATCGACTCGGGCGAGTACTTCTTCCAGGGCGAGCGGGTCCACGTGAGCGGGCCCAGGGACGCGGCGGCGCTGGGCGTCGAGATCGTCTACCAGGACCTCGCCCTCTGCGACAACCTCGACATCGTGCAGAACATGTTCCTCGGCCGCGAGCGTCGCAGCGGCCTGGTCCTGGACGAGGACACGATGGAGGAGATGGCGGCCAAGACCCTGGCCGGCCTGTCGGTCCGCACCGTCAAGTCGCTGCGCCAGCACGTCTCCAGCCTGTCCGGCGGTCAGCGGCAGACCGTGGCGATCGCCAAGGCCGTGCTGTGGAACAGCAAGGTCGTCATCCTCGACGAGCCGACCGCCGCCCTCGGCGTCGCGCAGACCGCCCAGGTGCTCGAGCTGGTCCGCCGCCTGGCCGACAAGGGTCTCGCGGTGGTGCTCATCTCCCACAACATGAACGACGTCTTCGCCGTGTCCGACCGGATCGCGGCGCTTTACCTGGGACGGATGGCGGCCCAGGTCAAGGCATCCGAAGTGACTCACGCGCAGATCGTGGAACTGATCACCTCCGGGCGCAGCGGGGAGCTCGGGCTCAAGAACGGCAACGGAGCGGCATCATGACAACCGAAACGCTCCCCAAGCAGGAGAACGCCGATTCCGCGATCGGCGTGCACGTCAAGGGCTACCTCGAGCGGGTCAAGGGTGGTGAGCTGGGGGCGCTGCCCGCGGTCTTCGGCCTCGTCATCCTCTGCGTCGTCTTCTCGGTCCTGCGCCCGGCCTTCCTGTCGGCGGTCAACTTCGCCAACCTGTTCACCCAGGGCGCGGCGGTCGCCGTCATCGCCATGGGCCTGATCTTCGTGCTCCTCCTCGGCGAGATCGACCTGTCCGCCGGTTTCGCGAGCGGCGTCTGCGCGGCGGTGCTCGCCGTGCTGCTGACCCTGCAGGGCTGGCCCTGGTATCTCGCGGTCCTGGCCGCGATGGTCACCGGCGCGGTCATCGGCCTGGTGCTCGGGTCGCTGGTGGCCAAGCTCGGCATCCCGTCCTTCGTGGTCACGCTGGCGGCGTTCCTGGCCTTCCAGGGCGTCGTGCTGCTGCTGGTGAAGGACGGCACCAACATCTCGATCCGCGACGAGACGATCCTCGCGATCGCGAACAAGAACGTCCCGCCGGTCGCCGGCTGGGTCGCGCTGATCGTGGGCGTCGCCGCGTACGCCGCCATCCAGTTCGTGCAGGCGCGCCGCCGCGCGGGCCGCGGCCTGGTCGCCACCCCCATCGCGGTCATCGCCGCCCGGGTCGTGACGCTCGCCGTGGTCGCCGGACTCGCGGTGTACGTGCTCAACCTGGAGCGCAGCCGCAACGCGGCGCTCGTGTCGCTCAAGGGCGTGCCGATCGTCGTCCCGCTGATCGTGATCCTGCTGATCGTCTGGACCTTCGTGCTGCGGCGCACGGCGTACGGCCGGCACATCTACGCGGTCGGCGGCAACGCCGAGGCCGCCCGCCGGGCCGGCATCAACGTGGACCGCATCCGCATCTCCGCCTTCGTCATCTGCTCCTTCATGGCCTCCATCGGCGGCATCATCGCGGCGTCGCGGGCCAACTCCGTCGACCCCAACACCGGCGGCAGCAACGTGCTGCTGTTCGCGGTGGGCGCGGCCGTCATCGGCGGCACCAGCCTCTTCGGCGGCAAGGGCCGGGCACTCGACGCGCTGCTCGGCGGCGCGGTGGTCGCGGTCATCGAGAACGGCATGGGCCTCATGGGCTACAGCGCCGGCGTCAAGTTCGTCGTGACCGGCTCGGTGCTCCTGCTCGCCGCGGGCGTGGACGCGCTGTCGAGGAAGCGCGCGGCGGCGACCGGCAGAAGATGACGTGATCGGGACTCGATAAGGTGATCTCCGACCCCTGACCTGCTCAGGTTCCCCCCGACCCCACGGAATCCGAGGCTCCCCGATGATGCGCGCCGGTCCCTCACAGGAGGAGATCCGCAAGCACAACCTCGGGACGCTGCTGCGGCACGTCCATCTCGGAGGGCCGACCTCGCGGGCCGAGCTGACCTCGCTGATGGGGCTGAACCGGAGCACCATCATGGCGCTCACGGCGGACCTGACGGCGGCCGGCCTCGTCAGGGAGGAGCTGCCCAAGGACACCGGCCGGGCGGGACGGCCGTCGCTGGTCGTCCGCCCGGAGACGGCCCGCGTCTACGTGCTCGCCTTCGAGGTCGGGGTCGACCGGCTGGCCGCCGCGCGCATCGGCCTCGGGGGCGTGATCCTCGACCGCCGCGAGGCCGTACGGGCGCGCGGGCCGTTCGACATGGCGCAGGTCGTGGGGACGCTGGCGGGCTTCGCCCGGCAGATGCGGCGCAGGACGCGCGAGGACACGATCTGCGTCGGCGCGGCGGCGGCGGTCTCCGGAGTGGTCCGCGCCTCCGACGGCGTGGTCAGGATCGGGCCGAACATCGGCGCGTTCGAGGTGCCGCTGGGGGAGGAGCTGACGAAGCGGCTCGCGCTCGGGCTGCCCGTGGCGATGGGCAACGAGGCCAACCTCGGCGCGCTCGCCGAGCACACCCGGGGAATCGGCGCCGGCTGCCGCGACCTGATCTACCTGCACGGCGACGTGGGCATCGGCGGCGGCATCATCGTGAACGGCCAGCTCCTCGGGGGGTACGGCGGGTACGGCGGCGAGGTGGGCCACATGGTGGTCAACCCCGACGGCCGCCCGTGCGCCTGCGGCTCGCGCGGGTGCCTTGAGGCCGAAGTGGGGGAGCCGGCCCTGATGGAGCACGCCGGCCGGTACGGCGAGATGATCGGCAGGGACGCGGTCCGCGCCGTCGTCGACGCCGCCGACCGGGGCGACGTGATGGCCCAGGAGGCCCTCGCCCACGTGGGCAACTGGCTCGGGCTCGGCGTGGCCAGCCTGGTGAACGTCTTCAACCCCGAGATGGTCGTCTTCGGCGGCATCCTGCGGGAGATCTACCTGGGCTCGGCCGCCCAGGTGCGCAGCCGGATCGCCACCGGCACCCTGCGCGCGACGCGGGAGCAGGTGCGGCTGCGCACCTCGGCCCTGGGCGACGACGCGACGCTGATGGGGGCGGCCGAGCTGGCCTTCGCCCAGGTGCTCGCCGACCCCCTCGAAGCGCTGTCCCGAGTAGCCCCCTGAGGCGGCTAGGCGACCCTGGAGGCGGGGGCGGAGAAGGTGTCGCACACCTTCGGGCCGCGACCCGACCAGCCGCGCGTGAGCCAGTAGCGGATGTTGCGCGTCTTGCCGTGCCACCTGTCGCCGACGGCCCACCTGAGCTGCTCGTCCCAGTCGTGCCGGTCGCGGCCGAGCGAGGGCCAGACGCTGGCGACGAAGGCGCCGGAGAAGCACTCGGCCTGCAGCTCGACGCGGCGGTTGAGGTCGTCGGCCCGCTTCCCGCTCAGCGTGCGGGACTGCCGCTCGAACTCGGCCAGGATGCCGGCGCGGTCCTGGGCGTAGTGGCCGTACTCGTGGGTGACGACCGTGAAGAGCTCGAACCCCATGGGGTCCGACAGCTCCTCCTTGGACAGCATGATCCACATCGTCGTGTTCCTGGGGCAGTACAGGCCCGCCGCGTAGCTCGCGACGTATTGCCCGCAGCCCGTGTTCACGCTCTTTGTGATGTATCGCACCCTGGGCGGGGAGAACCGCAGTCCGGCCCGCCGGAACACCTCGCTCCAGGTCCGGTTGAGGCAGCCGAACAGGTCGTCCAGGTAGGCCCGGTAGGAGGCGAGGTCGTCGGCCCGTCGGCCCGGCTCGGCGCACTCGGAGGATTCGAACCGGCCCGTGGTGTAGAGCGGGTTCCTCGTCAGCGCCTCCGGGCCGGTGGGCACGGGCCGCGCCGAGGCGCCGGAGGCGACCGCCGCGCCGGTGAGGGACAGGGCTCCCGCCACCGCCGTGACCGCGACGGCGGCCGCGCGGAGGCTTATGCGAATCATCAGTGGGCATCCCAAGCGGACAGAGAGATAGTCAGGAATGTGGCGAATCGCCCGAATATCCGGTAATGCGGACTTTCCTTTCGATGGATCATGAGGGTAGGGCAGGAGGCGGCGACGGGTAAAGCGGGATCGACGTCGGCACCGGGAAGGTCTTGTGGAGGTTCGGTGCAACCCCTGATACCCCCGCACCTTCCTCGAACTAGACTCGATCCGTTCGATGGCGAGCGGGAAGGATGAGCGGTGGGGATTCTGGAGACGATCAAGGACCCGCTCGACGTGAAGCGCCTGGAGGCCGGGGAGCTGACCGTGCTGGCGGCGGAGATCCGCGACCTGCTGGTCTCCTCCGTCGCGAAGACCGGCGGCCACCTCGGGCCCAACCTCGGCGTCGTCGAGCTGACCATCGCCCTCCACAGGGTCTTCGACTCGCCGCGCGACCCGATCCTGTTCGACACCGGCCACCAGGCGTACGTGCACAAGATGCTGACCGGGCGGGCCGGGCAGTTCGGCACGCTGCGGCAGGAGGGCGGCCTGTCGGGGTATCCCAGCCAGACCGAGTCCGAGCACGACGTCATCGAGAACTCGCACGCCTCCACCGCCCTGTCGTACGCCGACGGGCTGGCCAAGGCGATCACGCTGCGCGGGGAGACCGGCCGCACGGTGGTGGCGGTGATCGGCGACGGCGCGCTGACCGGCGGCATGGCCTGGGAGGCGCTGAACAACATCGCCGGGCGCAAGGACCTGCCGCTGATCATCGTGGTCAACGACAACGGCCGCTCCTACTCGCCGACGATCGGCGGTCTCGCCTCCCACCTGTCGTCCCTGCGGATGACCCAGGGCTATGAGCACGTGCTCGAACTGGTGAAGAACAACCTCGGCCGGGTGCCCGTGGTCGGCGCGCCGCTCTACGACACGCTGCACGGCATCAAGAAGGGCCTGAAGGACATCCTGACCCCGCAGGTCATGTTCGAGGACCTCGGCCTGAAGTACGTCGGCCCGATCGACGGTCACGACGAGGGCGCCGTGGAGGCGGCCCTGCGCCGCGCCAGGGACTTCCGCGGGCCCGTCATCGTCCACGTGCTCACCCGCAAGGGCAACGGCTACACGCACGCGGAGAACCACGACGAGGACTGCTTCCACGGTCCCGGCCCGTTCGACCCGCTGACGGGCGAGGAGCGGCCCAAGCCGCACAGCTGGACCAACGTGTTCAGCGAGGAGATCGTGAAGATCGGCGGCGAGCGGGACGACGTCGTCGCGATCACCGCGGCGATGCTCCACCCGGTCGGCCTGGCGGCGTTCGCCGAGGCGTACCCGGACCGGACCTACGACGTGGGCATCGCCGAGCAGCACGCCCTGACCAGCGCCGCCGGGCTCGCCATCGGCGGCCTCCACCCGGTCGTGGCCCTCTACGCGACGTTCCTCAACCGGGCCTTCGACCAGCTCCTGATGGACGTGGCGCTGCACCGCCTGCCGGTCACCGTCGTGCTCGACCGCTCGGGCGTGACGGGGGACGACGGCCCCAGTCACAACGGCATGTGGGACCTGTCGATCCTGCAGGTGATCCCCGGGCTGTCGATCGCCGTCCCGCGCGACGGCGCGCGGCTGCGCGAGCTGCTGGCCGAGGCGGTCGGCATCGGCGACGGCCCGTCGGTGGTCCGCTATCCGAAGGGCGCCCTGCCCAAGGACGTGGAGGCCGTCGGCAAGCTCGGCGAGATGGACGTGCTCCGCGCCGGCGACGCCGACGTGCTGCTGGTCGCGGTCGGCCCGATGGCCGAGATCTGCATGGAGGCCGCGACCCTCCTCGACGCGCAGGGCATCTCGGCCACCGTGGTGGACCCCCGCTGGGTGAAGCCGCTGGACCCGGCCCTGGTGCTGGCCGCCGCCGCGCACAAGCTGGTCGTCGTGGTGGAGGACAACGGCCGGGTCGGCGGCGTGGGCGACGCCGTGGCGCGCCTGCTGCGCGACGCCGACGTGGACGTGCCGGTGCGGACCTATGGGATACCCCAGCGCTTCCTCGACCACGCCAAGCGGGCCAAGATCCTCTCCGGGATCGGCCTGACCGGGCAGGACCTCGCCCGCCAGATCACCGAGGCCGTGGCGCGCCGGTCGCAGGTGATGGAGAGCCACCCGGCGCGGCTCGTGCAGCCCACCGATTGACAACCAGGAGTAATACCGGTGTGACCGGGAAGTCTGCAGGTCATCGACGTGATGAGGAGCCTGCGGATGAGCCTTTTCCGGACGAAGCCGGTAGAACAGTCGATTGAGGATGCCGAAGGCGGCGAGCATCGGCTCAGGCGCAGCCTGAGCGCTCTCGATCTCACCGTCTTCGGCATCGGCGTCATCGTGGGCACCGGCATCTTCGTGCTGACCGGCGTGGCGGCACGCAACACGGCCGGCCCGGCCGTCGCGATCTCCTTCGTGGTCGCCGGGATCGTGTGCGCGCTCGCGGCCCTGTGCTACGCCGAGTTCGCCGCCACGGTTCCGGTCGCCGGCTCGGCCTACACCTACGCGTACGCGACCATCGGCGAGTTCCCGGCCTGGATCATCGGCTGGGACCTGATGCTGGAGCTGGCACTGGGCGCGGCGGTGGTCGCCTCGGGCTGGTCGGGCTACTTCGCCTCGCTGCTGAAGAACTTCGGGATCTACCTGCCGTCCTCCATCGCAGGCGACGAGGCCGTCTTCAACATCCCGGCGGCGGTGATCGTGATCCTGCTGACCGGGGTGCTGGTGGCCGGGATCAAGATGTCGGCCCGGTTCAACGGCGCCATGGTGGCGGTCAAGCTGGCCGTCGTGCTGCTCGTGATCATCGCCGGGCTGTTCTTCATCAAGGGGGCCAACTACCAGCCGTTCATCCCGCCGTCGCATCAGATGGCCGCGGGGGAGGGCATGAAGGCCCCGCTCATCCAGGTGCTGTTCGGCGTGCAGCCCGTCGCGTACGGCGTCTTCGGCGTCTTCACCGCCGCCGCCCTGGTGTTCTTCGCCTACATCGGCTTCGACGTCGTGGCGACCGCGGCGGAGGAGACCCGCCGCCCGCAGCGCGACCTGCCGATCGGGATCATCGCCTCGCTGGTCGTCTGCACGATCCTCTACGTGGCGGTCTCACTCGTGGTCGTCGGCATGCAGCACTATTCGGAGCTCAGCGCGTCGGCCCCGCTCGCCGACGCGTTCCGGTCGGTGGGCCAGCCCTGGATGGCGACGCTGATCAGCATCGGAGCCATCGCCGGGCTCACCACGGTCGTGATGATCCTCATGCTGGGCCAGAGCCGGGTGCTGTTCGCGATGTGCCGCGACAGCCTCCTGCCCCGGTCCCTCGCCAAGGTCCACCCGACGTTCCGCACGCCGTACCGGATCACGATCGTCATCGGCGCGGTCACCGCGCTGCTCGCGGCGCTGATCCCGCTGAGCGCCATCGCGGAACTGGTGAACATCGGCACGCTGTTCGCGTTCGTGATCGTCGCGGTGGCGGTGATGGTCCTGCGCAGGACCCGCCCCGACCTGCCCCGTTCCTTCCGCACGCCGTTCGTGCCGGTGGTGCCGATCCTGTCGGTGCTGGCCTCGGCCTACCTGATGCTCAACCTGCCCGTGGAGACCTGGATCCGGTTCTTCGTCTGGATGGTCGTGGGCACCGCCGTCTACTTCCTGTACGGCCGCCGGCGCAGCAGGGTGGCGGCTACAACCCCCGGGGAAGCAGTCCTCGAACGGTGAGCACGGCGCCGACGACGGCCAGCAGCACGCCGCTCGCGCCCAGCAGCAGGCGGTAGCCGCGGGGGGTCAGCCGGTGCCGGCCGGCCCCCACGGCCCCCGCCAGCGCCACCTTGGAACCCACCAGGACCAGGTAGAACCCGCCCACGAAGGCCAGCGCGTACGCCGGGGCCCGGTCCCACGCCGAGACGAAGATCGGGGAGCCCACCGCGATCCAGAACAGCCAGGGGTGGGGGTTGAGCAGGTTCACCACCACACCGCGCAGGACCTCCCTCGCGGAGGAGGGCGCGTCCTCGCCGGGACGGGGCGGCAGCGCCGCACGAGCCTCGCGTAGCGTCTCCACGCCCAGATACACGACGTAGAGCCCGCCTCCGACCGACAGCACGCGCAGGAGCACCTGCGGCAGCGCCCCGACGGCGGTCACGGCGAGCAGCACCACGGGCAGGTCGGACAGCAGCGGCACGCAGGCCAGGCGCACCCCCGAGCGGAACCCGCCGCGCAGGCTGGCCGTGATGACGAGCGTCAGCAGCGCACCGGGCGTGACACCCGCGCCCAGGCCGAGACTGAGCCCCATCAGCAGTTCCGTCACGCCGGCGACCTCCCGTTTCGTCCGCACGTGAGGCTATCGCCGGTGGAGCAGCGCGAGTACGCGGCCGGGTGCGCGCCCGCGATGGGGCACACCCTGCCGGAGCGGGACTGGCAGAGGTGCCTTCCCGGCGTCTCCTACCGGAACGTCTGCCCGTAGGGCATCCGAGACGCCGGATCAACCAGGTTCGACCCGGTTCATTCCGGGTGAACCGGCCGTGGACCGGGTCCTGATCTGCTGAGGGAGAACCGTTGCCGGTTCTGCGCGTACCCCCTGCCTGATGGAGACCCGATGCGCCTACGCCCGCGCGGCATCGCCCTGGCCGCCTGCGCTCTGTTGACGGCCGGCGCCGTACACGCCGGCCCCGCCCTGCCGGCGGCGGCCGAGACCACCCCCTCACCCGCGCCGGCACCGGCCGTCGCCTCGACCGAGAGGGAGGCGACGGAGCTCGCGCGGACGTCGCGGCAGCGGGTGGAGGTGCTGCCGCTGCGCACCGAGACGCGGCAGGTGTTCGCCAACGCCGACGGCAGCCTCACCTCCGAGACGTCGGCGCTGCCCGAGCGGGTGCGGCGCGGCGCGGGCTGGGCCGACGTCGACACCACCCTGCGCTTCGCCGCCGACGGCACGGTGCGGCCGGTCGCGGCGCCGCTTGACCTGTCCTTCTCCGGGGGCGGGACGGCGCCGCTGGCGACCATCGGCGACGGCGGGCGCTCGGTCGCGATGACCTGGCCCGGGACGCTGCCGAAGCCCGTCCTCGACGGCGACACCGCGACGTACGAGTCCGTGCTGCCCGGGGTCGACCTGAAGGTGACCGCCTCGGTGCTCGGATACTCCGAGGTCCTGGTGGTGAAGTCCCGGGAGGCCGCGGACAACCCGGCGCTGGCCGGGCTCGCCTTCGGCATGCGGGCGAACGGGCTGACCGTGCGCAAGACGCCCGCCGGCGCCCTGAGCGCCGTGACCGACACGGGGACGGAGGTCTTCCACGCGCCGCAGCCCCGCATGTGGGACTCCTCCGGCAAAGACCTCGGACCGGCGGTCGCCGGGCCGCGTCAGCAGGCCAAGCAGGCGCTCTTGGGCGTCGACGTCGCCGGGGACCGGGTGGCCCTCAAACCCGACAGTTCGGTGCTGACCGGCGCGGACACGGTCTACCCGGTCTACATCGACCCTCAGTGGTCGGGGTCGAAGCTGCACTGGACCTACGTGGACAAGGCCTATCCCTCCGAGTCGTACTGGGACTCCACGCACACACCCGAGATCGGTTACTACGGCAGCGGGGTCAAGCGGTCGTTCTTCCGGATGGACTCCGACAACGTCAACGGCAAGCACATCCTCAAGGCGACGTTCCGGATCACCCAGACCAAGTCGTGGGGATGCAGGTCGGATCCGCAGGTCGCCCAGCTCTGGCTGACCGGGGGCATCTCCACGTCCACCACCTGGAGCCACCAGCCGTCCTGGGCCGACCATCTCGACAGCGTCGCCTCCGACGCGGGATACAGCTCCTCCTGCCCGGACAAGGGCCTCGAGTTCGACGTCACCGGCGCGATCGTCAAGGCCGCCAAGAACGGCTGGTCGAACACGACGTTCGGGCTGAAGGACTACGACGACGGCGCGGGCAGCGTGTGGGGCTGGAAGGGCTTCAGCAGCTCGCCCAAGCTTGTGATCGACTACAACACCCCGCCCGCCACGCCGTCGGGGGTGGGCACCTACCCCGGCACGCCGTGCGTGACGGGGGCGAACCGCCCGTGGATCAACGCGGGCGACGCCGCGAACCCGATCAGGCTCAAGGCCAAGGTCTACGACCCGGACAAGGCGAACGACGGCGTGCGCGCGGAGTTCGTCATGCACCACTACAACACGGCCACAGCGACCTGGGACGATGTGACCTCCTCGCTGCCCGGCGGCGGCAAGACGGCGTACAAGTACACCACCACGGCGACCGACCACTCGATCACGCTGTCCGGTCTGGTCACCGGTGAGTCGTACGCCTACAAAGTGCGGGCCTACGACGGCACCGACGCCAGCGCGTGGAGCGCCTGGTGCGAGTTCACCGTCGACACGGTCGACCCGGCGTCGCTGCCGAAGGTGACCTCGGGGGACTACCCCGCGGACACCCCCGACGACTGGAGGGGCGGGGTCGGCTCGGAGGGGGCGTTCACCCTCGGCCCGGGAGACGGCGAGAGCGACGTGACGAGCTTCCGGTACGCCCTGGACGATCCGAATCTCGCCACCGCCGCGACCCAGGTCACCGTGCCCACCGGGCAGACGTCGGTGACCGTGAGGGTCGCGCCGCGGCACGACTGGCTGAACACGCTGTACGTGTTCCCGGTGGACAAGGCGGGCAACGTGGGCAGGACGCCCACCGCGTACAGCTTCTATGTGAAGGCCGGCGCCGACTCGGCCGGCCAGTGGCATCTGGACGAGACGTCCGGGAACAGTGCCGCCGACTCGGCCGCGGATCCGCACCCGCTGACGCTGTCCGGGACCACCGGCTGGGCCGGCGGCCGCGTGAACGGCGCGCTGCATCTCGACGGCTCCACCGCCTACGGCACCACCGCCGGGCCCGTGGTGCACACCGACAGGGGGATGTCGGTGTCGGCCTGGGTGCGCCTGACCGACACCAGCAGGAACTCCACGGTCGTGAGCCAAGCCGGCAACAGGGGCGTCGGTTTCCAGCTCTACTACTCCTCGGGGTACAAGCGCTGGATCTTCAACAAGTACGACGCCGACAAGGACGATCCCGTGATCGTCCGGGCCGTGAGCGACGCCGCGCCGCAGGCCGGCGTCTGGACCCACCTCGTGGGCGTCTACGACGCACCGGCCAGGCAGCTCCGCCTGTACGTGAACGGCATACGGCAGTCCGCCCCCACCACCTACACCTACACGCCCTGGGACGCCGCCGGGCCGCTGCAGCTCGGGCGGGTGAAGTACAACGGGACCTTCCAGGAGAACTTCGCCGGTGACATCGACGAGGTCCGGGTCTGGGACCGCATCCTGTCCGACGACCCCCGCACGGTGAACGACCCGGCGCTCGGCAACGAGATCGCCGCCATGGCCAAGCAGCCCCCGGCCCTGTTCGGCCGATGGGCGTTCGACGAGGGAACGGGCACCGCCGCGGCCGACTCCTCCGGCTATGGCAGGACGGCGACCCTCAAGGGGAGCGCCGGCTGGTCGGACGACGGCGTCGACGGCGCCGGCGTGCTCGGTCTCGACGGCACCACGGCCTACGCGTCCACCGCCTCGGCGCCGATCCGCACCGACCACAGCTTCACCGTCGCCGCCTGGGTGCGTCTGACGGGCGACGACACCTGCGCCGTGCCGAGCCAGAACATGACCGTCGTCAGCCAGGACGGGAGCAGGAACAGCGGCTTCTACCTGGGCTACCGGTGGTTCACCGAGAACGGGGTCAAGGTCGACCACTGGTCGTTCGCCACGACGAGCGACGACACCGACTCCGAGGTGATGACGCAGACCAAGTCGGTCGACGTGGTCGGCTGCATGTCGCTGAACACCTGGACCCACCTGGCGGGCGTGTACGACGAGGTCGCCAAGGAGCTGCGGCTGTACGTCAACGGCCAGCTCACCGACGAGCGGCCCTTCGCGACCGCCTGGCACGCGAGCGGGCCCCTCGAGATCGGCCGGGCCAAGTACAAGGGCGCGATCGTGGACTACTTCGCCGGTGACGTGGACGACGTCCGCACCTACGCCGGGGCCCTCACCGACCGTCAGGTCCTGAACCTCGCCATGAGGCTCCCCTTGGACGGCTGACCGCCGCCTCGTCCCCCCACATCCACGTCGTTCAACCGGAGGTAGTCGTGCTCGCTTCATGGCGGGGCTGGGCCGGGGTCGCCGGCATGCTGGCGGTCGTGGTGCCGGCCACCCTGGCCGTACCGGTGCCGGGGGCGCAGGCCGCGGACGACCCGGCCTGGCACAAGGCACAGGATCAGCACCCCGTGCCCGGCCACGAGAGCCGGGCACGGGCCGCCGCGCAGGACCCGGGGGCGCGGTTCGACCTCAAGGGCGCCCCCGCGGTGACCTGGCCGCAGCCCGGCGCCGCGATGGTCGCCCTCGGTTCCCCGGCCGCGAAGTCGTCCCCGGAGAAAGGCGCGGGGGCGGGCATGGCGCGGGCCGGCGGGTTGCCGGTGTGGATCGGCCCGGCGGGCGCGGCGAGACCCGGCGCGGCCGGGTCGTCCTCCGATACTCCCGCCGGGGCGACAAGCGCAACCGCGACGCCGTCGTCCGGGGCCCCGGCGGCGGATGTGCAGGTGCGGGTGCTCGACACCCCCACGGCCGAGCGGTCGCGCGTCACCGGCCTGGGCCTCCAGTTGACCCCGCAGGCCGGGGGTGCGGCACGCCGGGTGGCCGTCCAGGTCGACTATTCGGGCTTCCGGTACGCCTACGGCGGCGACTGGGCGTCGCGGCTGCGTCTCGTCCGGCTGCCCGGGTGCGCCGCCAGCACGCCCGACCTGCCGCAGTGCCAGACTCGCACACCGCTGCCCACGCGCAACGACGTCGGAACCGGCAGGTTGACCGCCGACGTCGACCTCGCCGCCGCCGGCGCGACCACGCTGGCGGCCGAGGCGGCTCCGTCGGGATCGGCGGGCACCTACGAGGCCACCTCGCTGTCGCCGTCGGCCACCTGGAGCGTGAGCAACCAGAGCGGGGCGTTCTCCTGGTCCTATCCGCTGCGCCTGCCGCCGGTCCCGGGAGGCCCGACGCCCAACGTCGGGTTCGCCTACTCCTCCGGCAGCGTCGACGGCCGCACGGTCGCCACCAACAACCAGGCATCCTGGATCGGCGAGGGCTTCGACTACTGGCCAGGGTTCATCGAGCGCAGGTACAAGGCGTGCGCCGACGACGGCGTCACGCCCAAGCGCAACGACCAGTGCTGGGGCAACGCGAACGCGACGCTGTCGCTGAACGGGCAGGCCACCGAACTGGTGCTGGACGACGCGACCGGCACCTGGCAGCCGAAGGACGACGACGGCTCCAAGGTCGAGAAGCTGTCCGGCGCCGACAACGGCGACGACGACGGCGAATACTGGCGCGTCACCACCCCGGACGGCACCCAGTACTACTTCGGCCGCAACCACCTGCCCGGCTGGGCGGACGGCAAGGCGGAGACGAACTCCACCTGGACCGTACCGGTCTTCGGCGACGACGACGGTGAGCCGTGCCACAAGAGCGCCTTCTCCGACTCGTGGTGCCGGCAGGCCTGGCGGTGGAACCTCGACTACGTCGTGGACCCGCACGGCACGGTCAGCACGTTCTGGTACGGCAAGGAGACCAACTACTACCGCCGCGACGTCACCACGCTGACCGACGGCGTGCCCAACGGCACCCCGACGGCGTACGACCGGGGCGGCTATCTCAAGCGCATCGACTACGGCCAGCGCTCGGACGCGATCTTCACCTCGTCGGCGCCGGCGCGGGTCTCCTTCGACGTCAAGGAGCGGTGTATCCCGACGTCGAGCTTCGACTGCGCCGAGAGCAAGTTCACCAAGGACAACGCCAAATACTGGCCCGACGTGCCGTACGACCAGAACTGCGACTCCGGCGAGAAGTGCATCGACAAGTACTCCCCGACGTTCTGGACGCGCAAGCGGCTGGCCGCCGTCACCACCCAGGTGCTGTCGGGCAGCGCCTACAAGGACGTCGACACCTGGACGCTGGACCAGGAGATGCGCGCTCCCGGCGACGGCACGGCCGCCACCCTGTGGCTGGCGGGGATCACCCACACCGGGAAGGTCGGCGGCACGGCGTCGCTGCCGTCGGTGCGGTTCGCGGGCGTCCAGAGGCCCAACCGCGTCGACGCCCTCGAAGGGCGGCCGCCGCTGACCAAGTGGCGGATCTCGGCCATCGACAACGAGACCGGCGGCTCCCTGTCCGTCGCCTACTCCGACGAGGACTGCACGTCCGGCGACAAGCCGGACATCGGGACCAACACCCGGCGCTGCTACCCGCAGTACTGGTCGCCCGAGGGCGCGACCTCGCCCAAGCTCGACTGGTTCCACAAGTACGTCGTCACCCAGGTGCGGGAGATCGACCGCACGGGCGGCGCGCCCGACGAGGTGACGAGCTACGAGTACCTCGGCGGCGGCGCCTGGCACCACGATGACGACGACGGGCTGACCAAGGAGAAGTACAAGACCTGGTCGCAGTGGCGCGGCTACGGCAGGGTGCGGGTCACGCACGGCGAGGCGCCCGAGCAGCGCTCCCAGTCGGAGTACCTCTACTTCCGCGGCATGGACGGCGACGAGCTGCCCGGCGGGGGCACGCGGAACGTGAAGGTCGCCGACTCCGCGGGCACGGCCGTGGACGACGCCGACGCCCTGCAGGGAAGGGTCCGCGAGGAGATCCACTACGACGGTCCCGGCGGTCCCGCCATGAGCGGCACCGTCACCTCCTACTGGGTGAAGCAGACCGCCAAGCGAGTGCGCTCCTGGGGCACGACCAAGGCGACCATGGTGCGCGAGGACACCGAGCGCACCAGGACCGCGCTGGCGTCCGGCGGCTGGCGATACACGAAGACCGGCACCGACTACAACACCGACGGCCTGCCCACCCAGGTGAACGACCTCGGCGACGAGTCGACCGCGAACGACGACCAGTGCATCCGCACGGAGTACGCCCGTGACGCCTCTCGCTGGATGGTCTCCTACGTCTCGCGCGTCGAGACCGTCACCAAGGCGTGCGACGTCACCCCGGACCGCCCGGACGACGTGGCCTCCGACGTGCGCAAGTACTACGACGGCAAGGCGTTCGGCGCCGCGCCGGACAAGGGAGACGTCACCAGGACCGAGAAGCTCGGCTCCTGGAACGGCGGCCCGCAGTACGTCACGGTCGGCACCACCACCTTCGACGTGTACGGCAGGCCGCTGGTCGTCACCGACGCCTCCGGCGGGAAGACGACGACGGCCTACACCCCGGTGACCGGCCTGGTGACCGGCACCACGGTGACGAACGCGCTCGGGCACGCGAGCAAGACCGAGGTCGAGCCGGCCTGGGGGCTCCCCACCGCCACGATCGACGTCAACGGCAAGCGCACCGATCTGACCTACGATCCGCTGGGCAGGCTGACCGGCGTATGGCTGCCGGGGCACGCCAAGGCGTCGTACGCCTCAGCACCGAACATGAAGTTCGGCTACCAGGTCCGCGCCGACGGGCCGACCACGGTGACCACCTCGACGCTCCGCAACGACGGGGTGAACTACACCACCGGGTACGCCCTGTACGACGGCCTGCTACGCGCCCGCCAGACCCAGCAGCCCGCCCCCGGCGGCGGCCGCGTCGTGAACGACACGCTGTACGACAGCCGTGGCCTGGTCTACAAGACCAACGACGACTACTACGTCGAGGGGGCGCCCGGCGCCACGCTGTGGACCCCGGCGAGCGACGACGACGTCCCCGGCCAGAACGTCACGGTCTACAACGGCATGGAGTGGGCCACCGCGCAGATCTTCCGCAAGCGCGGCAGCGAGCAGTGGCGCACCACCGTGACGTACGGCGGCGACCGTGTCAGCGTCGATCCTCCTGAGGGCTCGACGCCGACCACGAGGATCACCGACGCCCGCGGTGAGATCGTCGAGTTCCGGGAGTACAAGGGCGACGGCCCCAGCGGCGACTACGACGCCACCACCTACTCCTACACGCCGACCGGGCAGCCGGCGACCGTCAAGGACGCCGACGGCAACGCGTGGACCTACCACTACGACCTGCGCGGCCGGGTCGTCCAGCTCGACGACCCCGACAAGGGCACCGCGAAGCTGACGTACGACGACAAGACCGACCGCCTGCTCACCACCACCGACGCCCGCGGCAAGAGCGTCTTCTTCACCTACGACGCCCTCGGCCGCAAGACCGCCGAGTACGAGGGCACCTCGGCGAGCGGCACCAAGCTCGCCGAGTGGAAGTACGACGTCCTGCCCGACGGCACCGTCGTCAAGGGCCAGCCGACCGCCTCGACCCGATACGTCAAGAACGCCACGACTGGCGCCGTGGACGCGTACACGACGGCCGTCACCGGGTTCGACGACGCCTACCGCACTCTCGGCACCGAGACCGTCATCCCGGCCTCCGAGGGCGCGCTGGCCGGCACCTACAAGACCGGCACCGACTACAACCCCGACGGCACCGTCCGCCGTACGGTGCTGCCCGCGGCCGGCGGGCTGCTCGGCGAGACGATGCTCTACGGCTACGACGAGCTCGGCGATCCCACCACCACGCGCGGCCTGACCGACTACGTCACCTCCACCACGTACTCCAAGCTCGGCCAGGTGCTCGACATGACGATGAGCACCGGCCTGAAGCGGGTGAAGGAGACCAACTTCTACGAGGAGGGCACCAACCGGCTCACCCGCTCTCTGTACGAGCGCGAGACGGCGCCGATCTCCGTCGCGGACACCAACTACACGTACGACCCGTCGGGCAACATCACCGAGATCGCGGACAGGCCTTCGGGCCAGACGCCCGACGTGCAGTGCTTCCGGCAGGACTACCTACGGCGCCTGACCGAGGCATGGACGGCCACCGACGACTGCGCGGCCGACCCCTCGCAGGCCGTCGTCGGCGGGCCGGCGCCCTACTGGCAGTCCTTCACCTATGACAAGGTCGGCAACCGCACCAAGGAGGTCGACCACCAGGCGAGCGGCGACGTCACCAAGACCTTCACG
The DNA here is from genome assembly GCF_040644495.1 of Microbispora sp. NPDC046973. NCBI lineage: Bacteria > Bacillati > Actinomycetota > Actinomycetes > Streptosporangiales > Streptosporangiaceae > Microbispora > Microbispora sp. NPDC046973. The sequence continues at coordinate 246,454 of NZ_JBEYWQ010000010.1, forward strand.
TACGCGGGGGCCGGCAAACCGCAGCCGCACACGCTGACCTCGGTCGAGTACAAGGGCGGCGACCGCGACGGGCAGATCGACAGCTACACCTACGACGCCGCCGGCAACACCACCGAGCGGGGCTCGGGCCGGGCGCTGGAATGGGACGTCGAGGGACACCTCGCCAAGTCCACCGACCCCTCCGGCGTCAGCACCTTCGTCTACGACGCCGACGGTGAGCGCCTGATCCGCCGCGATCCCACCTCCACCACCCTGTACGTCGCCGGGATGGAGATCCGGGTCGACAAGGCCACCGGCGCCAAGAGCGCGACCCGCTACTACACACACGGCGGCCAGGTCGTCGCGGCCCGGACCAACAAGGGCCTCACCTGGCTGGGCGCCGACAACCACGGCACGACCGACATATCGGTCACCGACGACGCGGCTCAGACGCCCACCCGCCGCCGCTTCACCCCGTTCGGGCAGCAGCGCGGCACGCCGCCGTCACTCTGGCCAGGGCAGAGAGGCTTCGTGGGCGGCGTCATCGACGACGCCACGGCGCTCACCCACCTCGGCGCCCGCGAGTACGACGCCGAGACCGGCCGCTTCATCTCCGTCGACCCCGTCTTCGACGCCGCCGAGCCGCAGAGCTGGAACGGCTACGCCTACGCCGGAAACAACCCGGTCACGGTCAGCGACCCCTCGGGCCTCGACGGCCCGCTGACGGGGGACACCAACTGCTACTACGCCGGCAAGTGCGGCGGGGGCAGCGGCTCCAAGGACAACGGCGGCGGTGGCGGTGGCCACCCCTCGTACAACCCACCGCCCCCGCCGAGCAGCCCACCGCACTGCGGGCGCTGGGACTTCGGCTGCAAGGCCAAGAACTTCTGGAACCAGCACAAGGCAACCATCGTCAACGTCGCCGTCTCGGTGACCGTGACCATCGGCTGCGAGGTGGCCACGGGCGGCGCCGGCAGCATCGGCTGCGCCGCGGTCGGCGGAGCCGCGGGCAACCTCGCCGGCTACCTGGTCTCCACCCCGCGTGACCAGTGGAGCCTCGGGGGCGCGTTCCACGCGGCGGCGGTGGGAGCCGTGACCGGAGCGGCCGGAGGAGCGCTCGGCAAGGCCGCTTCGGCCGTGCTCGGCAAGGTGGCCACCACAGCGGCGGGCAAGGCCGTCGCCGGGGCCGTCGGCAAGGCCGCGAGCAAGGCGAGATCCGCTCTGGGCAAGGCGGGCGCCGCCGCCGAGGACGCGGCCGAAGCGGGCGAAGGCGCGGCCGCACGATCGGCAGGAAGGGGCGCCGCACGCGAGAGGGCGCACGCCTCGTCCGGATCTCGCGGGACCTGCGACAGCTTCGTCGCCGGCACCCTGGTCAAGCTCGCCGACGGCACCACCAAGGCGATCGAGAAGATCAAGCCCGGCGACAAGGTCCTCGCCACCGACCCGTCGACCGGTGAGACGGCCCCGAAGCTCGTGGTCGCCGCCTTCTCGGGCGTCGGCTACGTCGGCCTCGTCCAGATCACCGTCGACACCGACGGCGAGAAGGGCCACGACACCGGGGACATCCTCGCCACGGAACACCACCTGTTCTGGGACAGCCAGGACAAGGCGTGGGTCCGCGCCGACCACCTGACCCCGGCCGACCGTCTCCGCACTCCGTCCGGCGCCACGGTCCAGGTCGTCGGCACCACCACCGTCCCAGCCCACCCCGCCGTCTACGACCTCACCGTCGCCGACACCCACACCTTCTACGTCCAGGCAGGCACCGCCCCCGTCCTCGTCCACAACTGCGGTGATCTTGCCGGGAGTGGTCCAACACCCGGGGTCATCGAGGTTAGCGATCGGGTGCAGTCGACGGGCGCCTTCAATCACATCAGCACGAGTAGCTCGCACGACTTCTTATTCGATCCATCCAAGAGGATGCTGGTCGTAGCAGGTAAGCGCTTCGGGATGGGGCATCCCGGCTTGGCTGGAAGCATCGGCGCCAATGACGCCGAGGCGGTCGGCGGCGAAATAATGAGGCGCGAGGATGGCGTATTCCTGACAGATGAGCGTTCAGGGCACTATGGCCATCAGTGGACCAATGAAGTCCGACAGCAGTTTCAGGAATTCATGGAAGGGTATGGTTTCTCGCTCGATCATATGGCTGGCTGGGGAAGGTTCCACTAATTCGATGGACGCGCTGCAGGAAGCACTCTCGCGGCTGAATCCCGATCTCTGGAGATATGCGGAGGAGCCACTGCCGATTCGATGGATTCCTCTGTTCCAGGTCACCACAACCGGTCTGTGGCTGGGTCTCGATATTTCGGGGGTCTGGGTTATCGGGAGAATTAACGGTGCAGTCGCCACCGCAGCTTCCGATGTTCTTAGCCAGGTATGGGTAACCATTCTCGAGCTGGAAGTCGATGTTCTCGACAGTAAGCTGCGAGATGCTGTCCTGAGATATGAGCTGCCGACCCCTCTCCCGGCACTGCCAATACCTGAAATCCTCCAACTCGCGCTAGCAACCCGACGCCGGCACTGGGTGGATCGAGCGCTTGCGTGGTTGGATCGCTATCCAGCGTCCGTGGAGACGACAAACCTACTGAAGGAGGTCTCTCGGTCGCACCGGATTGGGCAGGCAAATCGTCATAAGGCAGAGAAGATCATTCGTCGGCTGGGCGAAATGCCGAATTCTCAGTGAACCCGACTTGCGGCAGGAGCCTCTGCGGCATATAGAGCCCGTCGATGCACCCGCAAGCGGCAAGCGCAGGTAACGAGGTGATTTCATGCCCGCGTTCATGCGGTGGCCGCACGGGAATCTCGCCGATCTTGCCCTGAGTCAGGCGGGTGCCTAGGATCTAGGCACCTGCGACTCAGGGTGGAGGCGGCGTGGAATACCGGCTCCTCGGTTCGGTCCGCGTCCGTGACGCGGACGGCCGGGAGGTCCCCCTCGTCCGCGCGAAGCACCGGCAGGTCCTCGTCGCCCTGCTCGTGAGCGCGGGCAGGGTCGTCCCGGCCGATCACCTCGTGGAGCACCTCTGGGACGGCACGGCGCCCCGCTCTGCCCGGGGCAACCTCAAGACCTACATCTCGGCGCTGCGCCGGCTGCTGTCGCCGGAGGACCCGGCGGCCGCGCCGATCGAGACGGTGGGAGACGGCTACCGTCTCGCCGTACGACCCGGGGAACTCGACCTCCTCACGTTCAGGGACCTCGTAAGACAGGGCCGCGGCATGCTGAAGGCGGGTGACACGCGGCAGGGGGAGGCCACCCTGCGGCGGGCCCTCCTGCTGTGGCGGGACGACCCCCTGCAAGGTCTACCGCTCACCCACCTGCTGGAGCAGATCGCGGCGGGGCTGGGGGAGGAGCGGCTGGGGGTCTTCGAAGACTGGGCCGACGCGCGGCTCGATCTCGGCCTGCACGCGGAGGCGATCGGCCCGCTCCGGCAGTGCGTACGCGACCACCCCTTGCGTGAGCGCCCGTGGGGCCAGCTGATGCTGGCCCTGGCGCGTGACGGCCGGCGGGCGGACGCGCTCGCGGCCTTCCACGAGCTGAGAACCCGCCTGGTCGATGAGCTGGGCGTGGAGCCGGGGGAACCCGTTCAGCGGCTCCACCGGCGGATCCTCGCCGGGGACGCCGACCTCTTCCTCGACACTGCCCAGGCGGCCTCGCGCGGTACCCACGACGGCGAGGAACCGGTGGCACCCGCGGCAGCGCCCTCGGCGGTGCCGAGGCAGCTTCCCTCCGACGCGCCGCATTTCGTCGGCAGGGAGCGGGAGCTGAGCCGCCTGGAGACCTGGCTGAACCCCTCGGACGGGTCGCCGCCGACGCCGGTGGTGGCGATCTGCGGCCCACCGGGCGCGGGCAAGTCCGCCCTGGCCCTCCACGCGGCGCACCGGGCCGCGGCCCGTTTCCCCGACGGCCAGGTGTACGTCAACCTGCGCGGCGCGATGCCCGGCGTACGACGACTGGACACGGGTGAGCTGGTCGGGCGGCTACTGCGGACGTTCGGCACGCCGGGGTCGGAGATTCCGCCCGACGTGGACGAGGCCGCCTCGGCCCTGCGTACGGTCCTCCACGGCAGGCGGGTGCTGCTCCTCCTCGACGACGCCGCTTCGATCGCGCAGGTCGGCCCCCTTCTCCCGATGACCTCTGGCTCGACCGTCCTGCTGACGTCCCGCGAGAACCTGGCGCCGGCCGCTCCCGCCTCGCACGTCGATCTCGGCCCCATGCCGCGGGACGACGCGGTCGCCATGCTGGTGCGCCGGTTCCGGTCCGGCGGCGTCGGCTTCTCCGAGAAGGCCGCCGAACGGCTCGCCGACCTGTGTGACGGGTTCCCCCTGGCTCTGCACGTCGCAGGCGCCCGGCTCGCGAGCCGCTCCGGCTGGTCGGCCGACATGCTCATCGAACGCCTGGAGGACGAGAGCGGCCGTCTTGACGAGTTGCGCACCGGGGACGTCGGCGTGCGCAGCAGCATCGCGGTCAGCTACACGGCCCTGGCCGGCAGCGGGCAGGCCCTCGACCGCGAGGCCGCGCAGGCGTTCCGCCTGATCGGCCTGCTGCGCGTACCGGACCTGAGCCTGGAGGCGGTGGCCGCGCTGCTCGACGTGCCGCCGCGGACGGCCGAGCGAATCGTCGAGAGGCTCTTCGACGCGCGGCTGGTTGAAAGCCCCACTCCCGGCCGCTACACCTTGCACGACCTGATCAGGCTGTACGCGCAGGAGCGCGGGCTGGACACCGAACCGCCGGAGCGGCGGGAGGCCGCGCTCCGCCGCGTCCTCGGCTTCTTCCTCGCCACCACGGGCGCGGCCGTGCGGATGATCGATCCACACCGCCTGCACGCCGCCGTGCCGGAGGTTCCGCAGACGCCCAAGGCGCTGCCTGACCGGGAAGCGGCGACCCGCTGGTTGGAACGGGAACGGCCCAACCTGCTGGCGGTCGTCGGCCAGGCATGGGACGGCGACACGGCGACCGCTCACCTTGCGATCGCCCTCGCTCTCAACCTGCAGTGGCATCTGGCTGTGCAGGGGTACCGTCACGAGATGCTCTGGCTCGGCACGAGGTCGCTGGAGACCGCGCGCCGGCTCTCGGACCGTGAGGGCGAGGCGCAGGCGCTGGCCATGGTGGCGATGGCGCACCACCTGCTCAACCACGACGAGGAGGAACTCACGTGCCTCCATGAGCTGCTGGACCTGTGCCGGGAGCTCGGCGACGCCTTGGGAGAACTGCGCGCGCTCGGCAACCTCGCCAGCGCCTGCCTTCTCCTGGAGCGTCCGGCCGAGGCGCTGCGATACGCCGAGCGACAGCTCGTGATCAGCCGCCAGGTCGCATCCCCCGTGGGCGAGCGGTACGCGCTGATGATGGCGGGCGACGCGCATCTGCAGCTCGGCTCCACTGACAAGGCCGTCGCGACGCTGCGGCAGGCTCTGCGGCGCGCCCAGGAGGCGGACGACGCGATGCACGAGGGGATGACGCTGCGGCGTCTCGGCGAGGCGCACCTCGCGGCCGGGGACGCCGCCACCGCTCGGACGTATCTGCGGGACTCGCTGGCGAGATTCGACGCCTGCGCTCAGGGGCCGCAGGAGCGCTCGGAGGCCCTGGTCGCGCTGGCCCGGTCGTCCCGGATGCTCGGCGACCTCGACGAGGCGTCGAGGCACGTCGCGGAGGCGCTGCGGATCGCCAGGGAGAGCGGCGACCGGCACGACGAACGACGTGCCCTCCGCGTGCAGGCCGAGATCCACGACCAGGGCTGACCGTTCCGGATCCGCCTGCGAGCAGCCCCAACTCGTCGTCGGCGTTTCCATCAAACTTTCTATGAGTCCGAACTTCCTCGTCCGCCCTGGCGTCGATATCCCCGAAGGTCGTTCGAAACGGGGAGAGAGATGAGAAAGCACATGAAGCGCCTCCTGATCACCGCGTTGATCGGCGGGGGACTGGTCGCGGGGGCCGGCATCGTCGTTCCGGACCGCCACGTCGAGGTGATCGTTGCGAGCCGCGATCCGCGCCTCGGCTGCTGCTGACCGTCGCGAGTGACACGCTGTACGCCGAGCCGCCGCGCCGATCGGGCGCGGCGGCTCGGCGCTACGTGCCGGCGCGGGAATTCCACCTGACGCACCGCATCGCTTCCGGATATTTCGGCGCTAGGGGACAGGCGGCAGCGTCTGGGGGCGTCATGGATATCGGACCGGGCCCCTCTCAGGGCGACGCCCCGCCGGCCGGCTGGTCGTACACGACCCCAACTATCGCGCCCATGACGTCGGCATGGTGAGAGGCCGGAACGGGCTTGTGCTTCCAAAGCGTGTCAATTACCTTGATTCGGTGAAATCGCGACGGATAACGCTTAAGGCTAAAAGGGGGCGAATATACCCGTGACCGCGGAGGTCCAGGAGCGGAATCCGCGGCACGTTCTACCGGCGAGCAAGGCCGGTGTGCCGGACCGGCCGTCACCGGCCATCAAGGGAGTTTCGGTATGGCGTTATTTCATCACGGCAGCGTGCGCCCAACGGGCGTGCGCAGGCTCTCGGCGGTGATCGCCGCCGGGGCCATGGCGATCGCGGCAGTTCTGGTCGCGCCGCGACCAGCGGTGGCGGACACGCCGTGGCTGAGTGTCTCGGGCGACGGCTACGTGTCGATCAGCATCCCGGCGGCCTCCATCGAGGCCAGCGTGGGCCAGGTGTCGGAGGTGATGGTCGAGGGGAACTTCGGCCCCTCCTCCGCCTGGGCGGAGTACGGTCTGACCCGCCGGGGCGACATCTGGTGGGGGGCCCTCGGCCCGCTCAAGCCGGGGCTGTACTCCTACCAGGTCACGGGTGACACCACCAAGGGTCTCAAGGACCCGACGAACAGCGCCACCGTGGCGTCCAAGCCTCTGTGGAGCACCTTCCTCGTTCCGGGCGACTCGGCGCGCCTGCTGGCGGATGCTCCCCAGGGACAGGGCGGCAAGGTCGAGACCCTCACCTACCAGGTCAAGACGCAGGAGCGGTCGGCGCTGGTGTGGACGCCGCCGGGCTATCGGGCCAAGGGCGGCAAGCCATATCCGGTGCTGTACCTGCAGTCCGGCCCGGACAGGAGCGCCACCGACTGGCTCGACCTCGGTCGCGCCAAGCAGATCCTCGACAACCTGGCGGCTCAGGGTGCCATGGAGCCGATGGTCGTCGTGATCACCGACGGTCGCGGACCGGACGACGACAAGGACCTCAAGGACCTCCGCAAGGCGGTCGCGGGCGCCTACCGTGTCCATCGCGACCGGGAGCACCAGGCGATCGCCGGTGTCTCCGAGGGCGGGTCGCAGGCGTTGCGTGCCGCCCTGACCGGCCCGGGTCAGTTCGCCTATGTCGGCTCGTTCTCGGGTCTTCTGGCGGACGGTGTGGACCGGGCGCACGCCAAAGCCGTCAACCGCTCCCTCCAGCAGCTGCGTCTGTACACCGGGAACGTGACCGATCCGGCCTACAACGCGACCGTTCGTCTCACGAAAGCGCTGGAGCGCGCCGGTGTCAGGTACGAGTTCGACGGGGTCAACCCCGATGCCGGGGGGAACTGGAACGCCTGGCAGGAGAACCTGATCGATTTCGTGCCGCGGCTGTTCCGCACGGTGCGGGATCACGGTCCGAGCGCCGGTCACGGGCGGCTGAAGGGCGAGTTCAAACCGCCGGCGCCCGGCACGACGCCGACGCCGTTCGTGTCCGAGGGCGGCTTCGTCACCTTCGAGACCACGACGGACTTCACCGACGCCAAGCACGTCACGGTGTGGGCGAACGACGCTCCCGGAGGGAGCTGGCTGCGCATCCCGATGTCCCGTGAGGGCGACCGGTGGCGGGCGACCGTGGGTCCGCTCGACCCGTGGTTCTACTACTACCAGTGGATCGTGGATCGGGTCTCGGTCAAGGACGCGTCGAACCCGACGAAGGTGACCTCCGAGCCGACCTGGAGCACCTTCTTCATCCCGGGCGAGAGGTCACGCCTGCTCTCCGATGTTCCCGCCGGTCAGGGCGGAAAGGTCGAGAGCCTGACGTACCGGAGCACCGTGGCGAACCAGGACCGGACCGCGTTGGTGTGGACCCCGCCCGGGTACGACGCCGGCCGCGCGCAGCCGTACCCCGTTCTCTACCTCCAGCACGGCAGCGGTCAGAGCTACACGGACTGGGCCGAGATGGGACGCGCCAAACAGATCCTCGACCACGAGTTCCTGGACGGGAAGCTGGTGCCGATGGTGGTCGTGATGGGCAACGGCAACGTGTCCGACTTCACCAAGGAACTGCTGGACAACATCGTTCCGGCGGCCCGCGCCCGCTACAACGTCTCCAGCGACCCGTCGCAGCAGGCCCTCGCCGGCCTCTCGATGGGCGGGGTGCAGACGCTCGGGGTGCTGAAGGCGTACCCGGGGAAGTTCGCCTACATCGGGGCGTTCTCGTCCTGGTTCGGGGACGGCGCCGGCGTCGACGTGGCGGCGATCAACAACGGCACCAAGATGCTGCGCCTGTACGTCGGCGACCAGACCGACTTCGTGCAGCCGTTCTTCATGTCGTCCCTGACCACGATGAAGGATCTCGGTATCCGCTACGAGTTCGACGGGGTCACCCCCGGGCCGCACGGCTGGGACGTGTGGCAGAAGAACCTCATCGACCTGGCTCCGCGCCTGTTCAAGCGCTGAACCGTGTCCAAGCGCTGAGCCGTGTTCATCCGCTGAGCTGTGGCCAAGCGCTGACCTTGGGGTTTGCGCGGCGCAGTCGCCCGACGCCACGGGCGGCTGCGCCGCGCCGTCGCGCCCCGGCGGCCCGTCGGATCGGTCAGCGAGGCGTCAGCTGGGCGCGGTGGGCACGGTTGACGTCGATGAGCAGGTCGAGGGCGTCGCGGGCCCGCAGGAGCTCGTCGATGTGCCGGCTGATGCGATCCCGCTCCTGGACCAGCCGCTCGAACGCCTCGTCGGAGTTCCGCTCGCTCGGCGAGTCGACACACGGGAGCACTTCCACGATCGTCCGGCTGGAGAGCCCGGCGGCGTACAGGCACTGGATGAGCCGTACGCGCTCGACCTCGTCGTCGGTGTAGTGGCGCTGGCCGCTGGGGCTGCGCGTGCTGGTGAGCAGGCCCTGCTCCTCGTAGTAGCGCAGCGAACGGACGCTCACCCCGGCCTGCGACGCCAGCTCTCCGATACGCATCGCGCCTCCTGAGGAAATTTCGGATTGAAACGCTTGCCTCTGACGTCAGTGTCAGGTCTTAGCGTAGTCGCGTGTCCAGCCGGCGGACGCGTCCTTCCGCAGGAACCCCTGAAAGGCGCTCAGGAATGACGACTCTTTTCGACCGCTACCAGCTCGGCGCGCTGACCCTGCCCAACCGTGTGGTGATGGCCCCGATGACCCGGGTCCGCGCGGCCGTGGGCGGCCTGGCGACACCGTCGATGGCGACCTACTACGCCCAGAGGGCCACCGCCGGGCTCATCGTGACCGAGGGGGTGCAGCCGAGCCTCGTCGGGCAGTCCAACCCGGGCACACCGGGGCTGTACACCGACGAGCAGGTCGCGTCGTGGCGGCCGGTCACCGACGCGGTCCACACCAACGGCGGCCGCATCTTCGCCCAGATCATGCACGGGGGCCGCGTCTCCCATCCCGACACCACGGGGATGCGTCCGGTGGGCCCCTCGGCCGTCGCCGCCCTGGGGGAGGTGTTCACCCCCGCAGGGCCCAAGCCCGCACCGGTGCCGAGGGCGCTGGAGACCGCCGAGGTGCCCGAGCACGCCCTGTCCTACGCGCGAGCCGCGCTCCGGGCCGTCGACGCCGGTTTCGACGGCGTGGAACTGCACGGCGCGAACGGCTACCTCATCGCGCAGTTCCTGTCCAGCAGCGCCAACCTCCGCACCGACGCCTACGGCGGATCGATCGCCAACCGGATCCGCTTCGCCGTGGAGGCGGTGTCGGCGACCGTCGAGGCGGTGGGAGGCGACCGGACGGGGATCCGGCTCTCGCCGGGTGCGGGCATCTGGGGCGCGGAGGAGACCGACGTCCCCGAGCTGTACGGCGCGCTGCTCGCCGAGCTGGCCCCCCTTGGCCTGGCGTACGTCCACCTCGAGGCCACCACCGACGAGGACGTGCTCGTCGAGCTGCGCAAGGCCTGGCCCGGCACGCTCGTCGTCAACCCGGTCTTCCCACTGGGCCCCCGCCAGACGGACAAGGCCGCAGCCGATCACTGGCTGGGGCTCGGCGCCGACCTGATCAGCTTCGGCCGCGCCTTCATCGCCAATCCCGACCTCGTGGAGCGGCTGCGCCAGGGGCTTCCCATCGCGCCGCACGACCAGTCCACCTGGTATCAGGGCGGCGACGCCGGCTACATCACCTATCCCGCCTACCGCCACGCGGCCTGACCACGTGGGGAAGCACGGCGAGCCGCCGCGCCGATGCGGCGCGGCGGCTCAGCCTCGGGGCCCTGTGGTGCGGGCCCCCTGGGTTCCGCGCGGCCCTGTGATGAAGAGCCTTGTGGGTCCGCGGTCTCGTGGTTCGCGGGTCCGTCGAGGAAGTCGCAGCCGGACCGCCCGGCGCGGGCCTGTCAGCGGCAGGCCGGGCCGGGCGGCTGGCGGCAGGAGAACTCAGGCCGGTACGGAGGCGACGCCGGGCTCGAGGAAGCGGGAGCCGGTGACCTCCTCGGAGATGCCCGTCCGGTCGAGGTAGGGCGTGATGCCCCCGGTGTGGAAGGGCCAGCCCGCGCCGAGGATCATGCACAGGTCGATGTCCTGCGGCGCCGCGACCACGCCCTCGTCGAGCATGAGCCTGATCTCCTGGGCGAGGGCCCGCAGCGCGCGCAGCCGCACGTCGTCCGCGGTCGAGGGGGACGAGCCGCCCTCGAACAGCGCCCGCACCTCAGGGTCGATCTGGAAGTCCGGGCCATAGAGGCCCGGCTTGCCCGCGGCCACCAGCTTGGCGAGGTTCTCCGAGACGCCGAACCGGTCCGGGAACGCCGCGTGCATGGTCTCGGCGACGTGCAGCGCGACGGCCGGGCCGACGAGCTGGAGCAGCGCGAACGGCGTCATCGGCAGGCCGAGCGAGTCGAGCGCGTGGTCGGCGACCTCCAGCGGGGTGCCCTCGTCGGCCGCCGCCGTGACCTCGCCCATGAACCGTGTCAGCAGCCGGTTGACGACGAACGCGGGCGCGTCCTTGACCAGCACGCACGACTTCTTCAGCGTCTTGCCGACGGCGAAGGCCGTGGCCAGCGTCGCGTCGTCGGTGGCGGAGCCGCGGACGATCTCCAGCAGCGGCAGCACCGCGACCGGGTTGAAGAAGTGGAAGCCCACGACCCGCTCCGGATGCCGCAGGCCGGAGGCCATGTCGGTGACCGACAGCGAGGAGGTGTTGGTGGCGAGCACGCAGGTCTCGGAGACGACCTCCTCCACCTCGGCGAAGACCTTCTGCTTCACACCGAGGTCCTCGAACACCGCCTCGATCACGAAGTCGGCGTCGGCGAAGGCGTCCTTGGTCAGCGACCCCGTCACCAGGCCCTTCAGCCGGTTGGCCTGGTCGGCGGAGATCCGGCCCTTGCCCAGCAGCTTGTCGACCTCGGCGTGCACGTAGCCGACGCCCTTGTCGAGCCGGGCCTGGTCGAGGTCGGTCAGCACGACCGGGACCTCCAGGCGGCGGGCGAACAGCAGCGCGAGCTGCGAGGCCATCAGCCCGGCGCCCACGACGCCGACCTTGGTGACCGGGCGGGCGAGCGACCTGTCCGGCGCGCCGGCCGGCCGCTTGGCCCGGCGCTGCACCAGGTCGAAGGCGTACAGCCCGGCCCGCAGCTCGTCGCTCATGAGCAGGTCGGCCAGCGCCTCGTCCTCGGCGGCGAAGCCCTCGTCGCGGGACGCCGTACGAGCCAGGGCCACGAGGTCGAGCGCCCGATAGGGCGCGGGGGAGGCCCCCCGCAGCTTGAGGTCGACGAGGATCCTGGCCTGGTCGATCACCGGCGCCCAGTCCTCCGCCGTGTGGTCGGCGCGCTCGACCGTCACCTCGCCGCGCAGCACCTGGGCGGCCCACCGCAGCGACTCCTCGACGAAGTCGGCGGGCTCGAACATCGCGTCGGCGATGCCGAGCTCGTACGCGTCACGACCCTTGATCATGCGGTTCTGCGACAGCGGGTTCTCGATGACGAGCTTGAGCGCCTTCTCCGGGCCGATCAGGCGGGGGAGCAGCTGGGTGCCGCCCCATCCGGGCACCAGGCCGAGGAAGCACTCCGGCAGCGCGATCGCCGGGACGCCCGACGACACGGTGCGATAAGCGCAGTGCAGCGCGATCTCAAGCCCGCCGCCCATCGCCGCGCCGTTGACGAAAGCGAACGACGGCACGTCCAGCTCGCCGAGGCGGCGGAACACGTGGTGCCCGAGCTGCCCGATGGCCAGCGCCTCCTCGCGGGAGGACACCGCCGCCGCGCCCTTGAGGTCGGCCCCGACGGCGAAGATGAACGGCTTGCCGACGACGCCGACGGCCGCGAGGTCGGAGCGCGCGGCGATCGCGTCGAGCGCGTCGTTCAGCGCGAGCAGGCCGTGCGGGCCGAAGGTGTTCGGCTTGGTGTGGTCGTGGCCGTTGTCGAGCGTGATCAGGGCCATCGTGCCCGCGCCGTACGGAAGTTCGACGTCGCGCACGAGCGCCTTGGTGACCACCTCGTCGGCGTTCCTGCCCTCCAGGAGGGCCTTCCAGGTCTCGATCGTGCTCATGCCAGGTTCTCCCAGATGACCGTCCCGCCCATGCCCATGCCGACGCACATCGTGGTGATCCCGTAGCGGACGTCGGGCCGCTCGGCGAACGCGCGTGAGAGCTGGATCATCAGCCGCACGCCCGACGACGCGAGCGGGTGGCCGAACGCGATCGCGCCGCCGTACGGGTTGACGCGCGGGTCGTCGTCGGCGATGCCGAAGTGCTCCAGGAAGGCCAGCACCTGTACGGCGAACGCCTCGTTGATCTCGAACAGGCCGATGTCGTCGATGGACAGCCCGGCCAGGCGCAGCGCGCGCTCGGTGGAGGGGATCGGGCCGATGCCCATCACCTCGGGGTCCACGCCGGCGAAGGCGTAGGACACGAGCCGCATGCGCGGGGTCAGGCCCAGCTCCGCGGCCACGTCCTCGGCGGCCACGATGCAGCCGGTCGCGCCGTCGTTGATGCCGGAGGCGTTGCCCGCCGTCACCCGTCCGTGCGCGCGGAACGGCGTCTTGAGCGTGCGCAGGCCCTCCAGCGTCGTGCCGGGGCGCGGCGCCTCGTCCACGGTGGCCAGGCCCCAGCCCTCGGCGGCCTTGCGAGCCGCCACCGGCACCAGGTCGCGCTGGATCTTGCCGTCGGCGTACGCCTTGGCGACCTTCTCCTGGGAGGCGACGGCGAAGGCGTCGGCGCGCTCCTTGGTGATGGACGGGTAGCGGTCGTGCAGGTTCTCCGCGGTCATGCCCATGACCAGCGCCGAGCCGTCCACGAGCTGCTCGGACAGGAACCGGGGGTTGGGGTCCACTCCCTCGCCCATGGGGTGGCGGCCCATGTGCTCGACGCCGCCGGCGATGGCCACGTCGTACGCGCCGAAGGAGATGCCGCCCGCCACCGTGGTGACGGCGGTCATCGCGCCGGCGCACATGCGGTCGACGGCGTAACCGGGGACCGACTTCGGCAGGCCGGCGAGCACCGCCGCGGACCTGCCGATGGTCAGGCCCTGGTCGCCGATCTGGGTGGTGGCCGCGATGGCCACCTCGTCCACCCGCTCCGGGGGGAGGCCGGGATTGCGCCGCATCAGCTCGCGGATGACGCGGACTACCAGGTCGTCGGCACGCGTCTCGGCGTACAGGCCCTTCGGGCCCGACTTGCCGAAAGGCGTCCGAACGCCGTCGACGAAGACGACTTCACGGGACGCAGGCACGGGTTCGCTCCTACTTGTCGGTAGCTTCCGGCTCCCTATGCTACTGGTCAGTAACCGGTCCCGGGATCGGCGGGTCCGCCGCGCCTGTGAGTGATCGTTAACTGGTCGGAAATCGGCAGGAATCAGCACATGTCGCCGGTGACGATCTCATTCGGGATGCAACCCCTCAAACCTCAAGAATCACTCCTCTAGCTCTCGCTGTCGGATTTCTTGGGGCATTGCACTCGAAAAGGAACCAATGCGCTCTCCTGTGCGCGCCTGGACCACGGCGCTCGCCGCGGCCATGACGGCCGCGACCCTGTCCACCCCCCTCCTCTCAGGACCGGCGTACGCCGCGCCCCCCGGCTCGCCCCGCGTGAGCGGCGACGACGGCACCTGGACCGTCGAACCCGTCGGCGGCGGCCACCGGGTCACCCTCCACCTGAACACGCCGCTGCCGGTCCGCGACGCCGTCCCCGAACTCGCGGCGGACGGCCGGTCGCTCGGCCCGGCCGAGGAGTCTCCCGACGGCATGACGCTGACCGTCGTCACCCCCGACCCCGCCGTCGCCGCGGCGTCGTCCGTCGACGTGGCCTGGAACGGCGAGGTGCCCGGGGCCGCCGCGGCGGCCGTCGGCAGGGCCGCGCCGACGCCCGCCGAGCCGTCCGCGAAGTCGCCCGCCAACCCGCACGGCACGCCGGATCCCGCGCCCGTCGACCCCGCCGCGCCCGGCCCGTATTCCGTGACCCACGACGAGTACGACCTCGGCGACACCGCCGTCACCCTGGAGGGGCTCGGCGGCCGCCAGGCCGAGATCCGGGCGAAGGTCTACCTGCCGGAAGGCGCCCGCGGCAGGCGCCCGCTGGTCGTCTTCCTGCACGGCCGCCATTCGGCCTGCTACGACCCGGCGGCCTGGACGACGTCCAACACCCAGTGGCCCTGCCCCGCGGGGCAGCGGCCCATCGCCAGCTACCAGGGCTACGACGGCCCCGCCGACGTGCTCGCGAGCCACGGGTACGTCGTCGTGTCGGTCAGCGCCAACGGCGTCAACGCCGCCGACAACCCCTACAGTGAGGACCGGGGCGCGCTGGCCCGGGGCGAGGTCGTGATGCGTCACCTCGACCTGCTCGCCGACGCCGGCGAGGGCGTGGGCGACGCGAGGCTGGTGCGCCTGTTCAAGGGCCGCCTCGACATGTCCGACGTCGGCCTGATGGGCCACTCGCGCGGCGGCGAGGGCGTCGTCAAGGCCGTGCTGATGAACGCGGGCAGGGCCAGGCCGTACGGGATCAGGGCGGTGCTGCCGCTCGCGCCGACGGACTTCGCGCGGGCGACCCTGCCCGGCACGCCGATGGCCGTCATCCTGCCCTACTGCGACGGGGACGTCTCCAACCAGCAGGGCCAGCACTTCTACGACGACTCCCGATACGCCGTGGACGACGACCCGGCCTTCCGCTCCTCGCTGATGGTCATGGGCGCCGACCACAACTTCTTCAACACCGAGTGGACCCCGGGCGTGGCGCACGCGCCTGCGTCCGACGACTGGTCGAACCGCAACGACCCGGTCTGCGGCGGCGCCGCGCCGTCGCGGCTGACCGCCGCAGAGCAGTACGCCGCCGGCACCGCCTACATCGCGGGGTTCTTCCGCCTGGTCCAGGGCGGTGAGCAGGGCCTGATGCCGCTGTTCGACGGCAGCGGCGGCACCACCGCCTCCGCCGGGCGGGCCGTCGTGCACGCCGTCGCCCAGGCGCCCGCGGGCAAGCGCCTCGACGTGGCCTCCTTCACGTCGCTCGCGCCGTCCACGCGGGTCTCCGGCTCGGCCACCGCGGTCGTCTGCGCCGGGATGCTCGGCCGTTCGCCGCAGAGCGGCCTGCCGTCCTGCGCCTCCACGCTGACCACCTCGCAGGCGCCGTCCTGGACGCCCGCGACGTACGCGAACAACGTCGCCTCGACCCCGGTGCTGCGGTTCTCCTGGAGCGACCCCACGGGCACGGTGACGGTGCCCCTCGGCGAGCAGGACCGGAACGTCTCCCGCTACGACGCGCTCACCTTCCGCGCCGCGAGGGACGAGACGGCGACCGGCGACGTGGACCTCGCGGTCGAGATCGTCGACAAGCACGGAGCGTCGCACACGGTCAGGGTGTCGGAGGTGAGCGACGCGCTCACGGCGTTCCCCGGCACGGCCTCGCCGCTGCCCAAGACCTGGCTGCGCACGGTACGCGTCCCGCTGAGCTCGCTCGCCGGCGTCAAGCCGCAGCAGATCGGCGAGATCCGGATCTCGGGTGCGAGCCAGAAGGGTGGGGTCTACCTCGCGGATCTCGCCTTCACCACGGTGGCCGTGGGTGAGGCCCGCACGGAAAGGCTGCCGCAGGTGTCGGTGGAGGGCGCCACCGTGGACGAGGGCGACGGCCCGGGCACGGCCACGATGACGGCGAGGCTGTCGGAGGACAGCGCCACGCCGGTGACGGTCCAGATCCAGACGATCGCGACCGGAGTCGCCCCGGTGATCGCCTCGGCGGCGCGGGAGGTCGTCATCCCGGCCGGGTCCCTGGAGGCGTCCTTCCAGGTGCCGGTTGTCGGCGACACCGCGGTGGCGTCCGCGCCGCAGTCCTACCAGGTGGTCGCCTCGGTGCCGGTGAACGCGACGATCGGCGGCGGCTTCGCCCGGCTCGTCGTGAACGACGACGACGCGAGCTGAGCGAACAGGCTCCCGGGGGGCGCCGTGGCCGGCACACGGCCACGGCCGCGCGCCTCCGGGAGCCTTCGCGTGCTCACAGCGGTTCGAGGAACTCCAGGCGGTTGCCGACGTTGTCGTGGGCGTAGAAGCGGCGGTGGCCGGGGAAGTGCGGATCCCAGGCGACCTTGACGCCTGCGGCCGCCAGGCGCGCGGCGAGGTCGTCGAGGCCGGTCACCAGGATGCCCGGATGCGCCTTGCGGGCGGGACGGAAGTCCTCCTCCACGCCGAGGTGGATCTCCAGGGCGCCGGCCCGCACCCACAGGCCCCCGCGCGCGGCGAGCGCGGAGGGCTTGCCGATCTCGGTCATCCCGAGCACGCCCACGTAGAAGGCGCGGCAGTCGTCCTCCGACCCGGGCGGAACGGCGAGCTGGACGTGGTGCAGGCGGTAGCCGAAGGGGGACTCCACGTCCGGGTCGCGGCCCCGCATGTCACACCTCTCCTTTGATCTCCAGCCGTTCGAGCGCCTTGGCCAGCGGGTGGACGGCCAGGCCGATCTGCCACTCCCGCGCGCCCAGCGCCCGCAGCCGCGCCGCCACGGTCTCCTCGCTGATCGGGGCGGGCGGCTCCCAGGTCAGCCTGCGTACGGCGTCGGGCTGGAGCAGGTTCTCCGTCGGCATGCGGTGCTCGTCGGCGAGTGCGGCCACGACGGCCCGCGCCGCCGCGAGCCGCTTGGCGGCGGCCGGGTCCCGATCGGCCCACCGGTTGGCCGGGGGAGGGCCGTCCCCGGGCCCCACGGGCTGCGGCAGCGCCGTCTCCGGCATCGTGCGGGCCCGGTTCACCGCCGCCAGCCAGTCGTTGAGGTGGCGGCGGGCGCTGCGGCCGACGAACGGCGTGATCTCGGTGAGGGCCTTGGTCGTGCGCGGCTGGTCGAGGGCGGCCTGCACGATCGCCGAGTCGGGCAGCACGCGGCCCGGCGCGAGGTCGGCCTCCCGCGCGATCTCGTCGCGCAGCGTCCACAGCTCCCGCACCACGGCGAGCCCGCGCAGCGTGCGCACCCGGTGGATGCCCGAGGTGCGCCGCCACGGGTCGGTACGCGGGGGATGGGCGGGAGCGGCCAGGATCGAGGAGAACTCCTCCAGCGCCCACTCCAGCTTGCCGGTGGCGGTCAGCTCGTCGTGCAGGACGTCGCGCAGCTCGACCAGCACCTCCACGTCGAGCGCGGCGTAGCGCAGCCAGTCCTCCGGCAGCGGCCGGGTCGACCAGTCGGCCGCGGAGTGCCCCTTCTCCAGCCGCAGGCCGAGGACGAGCTCGACCATGGTCCCCAGACCCACCCGCTCGTAGCCGAGCAGCCGGCCGGCCAGCTCGGTGTCGAACAGCCGCCGCGGCCGGAAGCCCAGCTCGGCCAGGCACGGCAGGTCCTGGTTCGCGGCGTGCAGGACGATCTCGGCGTCGCGCACGACCTCGTCCAGCGCGGACAGGTCGGGACACTTGACCGGGTCGATCAGCGCGGTGCCGGCGCCGGCCCGGCGCAGCTGCACCAGGTAGGCGCGGCCGCTGTAGCGGTATCCGGAGGCGCGCTCGGCGTCGACGGCCACCGGTCCCGTCCCGCGGGCGAAGGCGTCCACGGCGGCCGCGAGCGCGGCGGAGTCCTCGATGACGGGCGGGATTCCCTCGCGCGGCTCCAACAGTGGCTGGATTACGGGTTCTGTCACGGGCTAAGGAACTTTCGGATCATCTCGGCGGGCGGGGCGCGGATGCAGCGTGGCGACGTCGGGCGGCAGCGGGGGGATGCCCGCGGCCAGGCACATGAGGTCGCACCAGGCGGCCGCGTGCGGCGACAGGTCCTCGTCGAGCGGCGACCACGAGGCCCGCAGCTCGATCTCGGTGGTGACGGGGTCGTCCGCCTTGCCGCCGAACCCCTCCGAGACGGCGCGGGTGACCGTGCCGCCCACCGCGGCGTACCGCGCGCCGTGGGCGTCGAGCGCCTCGGTCAGCCAGCTCCAGGCCACCGGTCCCAGCAGCGGGTCCGTGGTCATCTCCGGCTCCATGTCGGCGCGTACGTAGGCGACGAGGCGGAACGGTCCCTCCCAGCCGCGCTGGCCCTCGGGGTCGAACAGCATGATCAGGCGGCCGACGGCGAGTTCGTCGTCGTCACGGTACACCGACGCCCCGACGGCACCGGAATACGGTGCGAGCCGCTGGGGCGCAGGGATGTCCTCCAGCTCGATCTCCGGCCTCACCTCGGCGGGGCGCAGCGTCTCCAGCGCGCGCCGGAAGGCGGCGGGAGGCGAGGGCGGTTCACCGAGGGTCATGACGGAAGAGTAGGTCGGATTCGGGAGAGCACGAAGCAGGGGGGTGGCTGTGGGGGGCATCGGAAGTCGTCAAACCGTCGCCGCCAGTCGAGCCGTCACCCGGCCGGCCGGCCGCGCCGGGGCGCGTCCGCGCGTGCGGTCCCGGCGGTCGCCGCGGCCGTCCGCGCGGTCTCGCCGCCCCGTCGCGCGCGGCGCGCCGCTGGGGCGGGCGGGGCGCGCGGCGTCGCTGCCGGCACAGCGCTCAGTGCGGCGTTCGGGGGAACTCCACATCGAAGTCATCGCTCCGGGGCCTCTCGTCGGATCCACGGTGGTGGCGGTCGCTCGGGACTGATCCGACGTTGGCACGTCCCGGCGACATTTCCCCGCATCGCACTCGGCGTGTCTCGAAAGTGGTATTGGAATCGATGCCGGATGGCCGATTGGCGAACACATTGCCGAGCTGTGAGATGACTCACAGGAGGGGATGGGGTTCACCTTACGCGATCAACGGCCATCCTCGCGTCGTTCTGGAGCCCCAGGTCCTGGGTCCCGGCGCGGGGCGGCACCGGGGCATGGCAGGCTGGTGCCGTGAAACCCCAGCTCGCCGATTCCGTTTTCATTCGCGCGTGCCGGCGCGAGCCCGTTCCGTACACGCCGGTCTGGTACATGCGCCAGGCCGGGCGGTCGCTGCCCGAGTACCGCAGGGTGCGCGCGGGCGTCGAGATGCTCACCGCCTGCGCCACGCCCGACCTCGTGGTCGAGATCACCATGCAGCCGGTCCGCAGGTACGGCACGGACGCGGCGATCTTCTTCAGCGACATCGTGGTCCCGCTCAAGGCCATCGGGGTCGACCTCGACATCAAGCCCGGCGTCGGCCCGGTCGTCGGGACCCCCATCCGCGACAAGGCGGGCATGGAGGTCCTGCGGCCCCTGGAGCCGGACGACGTCCCCTACGTGACGGAGGCGGTCGGCGCGCTCACCGGGGAGCTGGGCGGCACGCCGCTGATCGGCTTCGCCGGAGGGCCGTTCACGCTCGCGTCGTACCTGATCGAGGGCGGCCCTTCGAAGAACCACGACCGCACCAAGGCCATGATGTACGGCGAGCCCGAGCTGTGGCACGAGTTGATGGAACGGCTCGGCGCGATCACGCTCGCCTTCCTGCGCGTGCAGGTGGAGGCGGGGGCCTCGGCCGTCCAGCTCTTCGACTCGTGGGTGGGCGCGGTCGCGCCGCAGGACTACCGCACCTACGTACTGCCGCACACCGGCAGGATCTTCGCGGGCCTGGCGGACCTGGGCGTGCCGCGCATCCACTTCGGCGTCGGCACCGGCGAGCTGCTCGGCCTCATGGGCGAGGCCGGCGCCGACGTGGTGGGCGTCGACTGGCGAGTGCCGCTCGACGAGGCCGCCCTGCGCGTGGGCGCGGGCAAGGCCCTGCAGGGCAACCTCGACCCGGCGATCCTGCTCGCGCCCCGGGAGGTCGTCGAGAGGCGCGCCAGGGACGTGCTCGAGCGCGGCCGGGTGGCCGAGGGGCACGTGTTCAACCTCGGCCACGGCGTGCTTCCCTCGACCGACCCCGACCAGCTCGCCCGGCTCACCGACTTCGTCCACGAGTCGTCGGCACGCTGACGACCTATCCCGGCGTGCGCTCCGATTCCCGGTCCTGATCCCGGTGTTCGTCCCGGTCCTCGCGGGGACCCGGCTCCGGTGAGCCGAGGTGCGGCCCGGCGGGACCCGGGGCGGGACCCGCGGGGGAGCCGGGCCCGTGCCCGGGAGAAGCGGGAGGAACGGGACCGGGAGGTACGGCGCCGGGGGGCACAGGACCGGCCGAAGGGGCGGCACGGCGGCGCATCCGGCGCATGACGGCCCGGACGGCCAGCCACACCACCCCGGCCACGACGATCCAGGGCAGCAGCGCGCCCAGCACGGTCAGCGCCACGACGGTCGACGTGGTCAGGGTGTTCCAGCCGGCGCGCAGCCCGGCGAGGAAGCCGGTCTCGTCCTCCTTCTTCTCGGGCCGGGCCCAGGGCGTCGGCGGGAGCACCAGGGTGAGCGTCACGGTGGCCATGCCGGTCTGCGCCTCCAGGGCCTTCTGCCTGGCCTGCAGCGACTCCAGATCGGCCTCGCGGCTGGAGATCTCCCGCTCGATCTCCAGGATCTCGCCGATCTTGTTCGCCTTGGACAGCAGCGTGCGGAACTGTCCGAGCGCGGCCTCCGCCGACTTCACCCGGCTGGCGACGTCGGCGACCTCCTCGGTGACGTCCTGCGCGTTCTGCCGCACCGACGTGCGCTTCCCGAGGTCGCGCCCGAGCTGGGCCAGCACGTCGGCGTAGCGCGCCGGGGGCACCTTGAACGCGATCGTCGACTGGTCGCCACCGGAGACGGACTCGCTGCGCTCCTCGGCGACGTACCCGCCCGCACCCGTCACGATCGCCTTCGCGCGGTCGGCCGCCGCCGTGACGTCCTTGGCCTCGACGGTGAGCTCGGCCTGGTAGACGATCGCCCGGTCGGCCGGATCGAGCCGGGTCTTGTCCTGTCCGCCGCCGGCGCCGCCCGTGGCGGGCGCCCGCTCCGCGCTCTGGTCCCCGGCCCCGGCCGTGGCGGCCTCGCCGGTCGGCGCCATGGGAGCAGCGGCGCTGCCGGCCGTGTCGCTGCTGGATTCGCCCGAGCCGCCGCACCCCGTCAACAGAAAGGCGACGGCCGTGAGGGCCGCCGCGCCGTACCGGATTCGCCTCATGTCCTTTACATCGGTTCACCGATGGGGACAGTTCGGCGCCGGCGATCACGATGGCATCACGATGCCGCCGTGGTCGCCGGCGCCTCTGTTTCGGGGGGTGAGGGGTTTCGGGGGGTGTGGGGCCCCGTGGGTCCGGCCGGGCCCGGCCGGAC